>JADZCL010000219.1 GCA_020851615.1 Rubrivivax sp. | reverse complement strand
GGCGCCAGGGTCACCGGGCCGGCAGCCTTGCCTGCGCCAGGCCGCAGCCACCAGCGCGGGCTGCTCAGCAGGGCCTGTGGCTGCGGCGAGAACGGCTTGAGCCTGAGACCACCCTGGATGCCGAAGGCACCGCTCACCACCGCCACCTCGACGGCATCCGCCGGCAGCGTGCCGTCCTCGCCCAATGACAAAGCCGGACCGACGGGGTCCGGCTTCTGCGACACCCCCGGGCGCTTGCGCCCGGGTCGTCCGTCGCGCTGCTCCATGCGCGGCAGCCCTGCAGCTGCCGCTCAGGCAGCCTTGCCGGCCTGCTCGACGAGGCGGGTGACGGCGGGCGACATCTGCGCCCCCACACCGGTCCAGTAGCTCACGCGGTCCAGCGCCAGGCGCAGCGGCTGCTCGCCCCCTGCGGCCATCGGGTTGTAGAAGCCCAGGCGCTCGATGAAGCGGCCATCGCGGCGCTCGCGCGAATCGGCCACGACCACGTTGTAGAAGGGGCGCTTCTTGGCGCCGCCGCGGGTGAGTCGGATCACGACCATGTCAGTTTTCCTCGAAATCTGTCGATAGCGACCGCCGCACCAGGAGACACCGCAGGAGCAAGCTGGGTCAGAGTGCCGCCAGCCCGGACGTTCAGCTCGGCCAGCGGGGGTTCTTGGACTTCACGGCAGCGTAGATACGCACTGGCATCAGCACCAGCGCCATTGCCGTGAACCGCGCATTATAGACTCCGGACCACGTTTCGCTACCGGCGTCATCCGTGGCGCGCGTTGCCCATGCGCTATCGCTCCAAGACGCTGGCCACCTGGATCGCCCTGGCTGGCGGCGCGCTCGGCCTGCATCGCTTCTATCTCCACGGCCTACGCGACCGCGTGGGCTGGCTGTACCTGCCACCGGCACTGGTCGGTCTGCTGGGTGTGCTGCGCATGCGCAGCCTGGGGCAGGACGACCGCCTGGCCTGGCTGCTGGCGCCCTGGCTGGGCTTCACGCTTTCGGCGGCGCTGCTGACGGCCATCGTCTACGGATTGACACCCGACGAACGCTGGGACCAGCGCCACAACCCGGGGCAGGCGCCGCGCCACACCCGTTGGGGGCCGGTGCTGGGGGTGATGCTGGCGCTCCTGCTTGGCGGCATCGTGTTGATGTCGACGATCGCCTTCAGCGTCCAGAAGCTCTTCGAATGGCTTGCCGTGCCCCTGTCGGCGCTGTGATCAGAAGAGCAGCATGCTCACCGCGTAGCACAGCGCGGCGATGAAGGCAGTTGCCGGGATGGTGAGGACCCAGGCCAGCACGATGTTGCCCGCCAACCCCCAGCGCACGGCCGAGGCGTTGCGCACCGAGCCCACCCCGAAGATCGCGCCGGTGATGGTGTGCGTGGTCGACACCGGCACGCCCAGGCCGGTGGCCAGGAACAGCGTCAACGCCCCGCCCGACTCGGCACAGAAGCCGCCCACCGGCTTGAGCTTGGTGATGCGTTGGCCCATGGTCTTGACGATGCGCCAGCCGCCGAACATCGTGCCCAGCCCGATCGCCAGGTAGCAGCTCCAGATCACCCACATCGGCGGCATCGTGTCGGACGCCGAGGTGTAGCCCGAGGCGATCAGCAGCAGCCAGATGATGCCGATCGTCTTCTGCGCGTCGTTGCCCCCGTGCCCCAGCGAGTACATGCCCGCCGAGGCGAGCTGCAGCCGGCGGAACCAGCGGTCCACCCGCAGCGGGGAACTGCGGCGAAAGACCCAGGACACCGCCACCATCATCAGTCCGCCGAGGATGAAACCCATCACGGGCGACACGAAGATGAAGAGCACGGTCTTCACCAGACCCGGCGCGAGCAGCGGTCCGGTACCCGCCTTGGCCATCGTCGCGCCGACGATGCCGCCGATCAGTGCGTGCGAACTGCTGGAGGGGATGCCGTACCACCAGGTCACGACGTTCCACGCAATCGCGCCCATGAGTGCGCCGAAGACCACATGCTGGTCGACGATGCCGGGCTCGACGATGCCCTTGCCGACCGTCGCGGCCACCTTGAGGTGGAAGACGAAGACGGCGATGACGTTGAACACCGCGGCAAAGATCACCGCGTGCTGTGGCTTCAGGACGCCGGTGGAGACCACGGTGGCAATCGAGTTCGCGGCATCGTGGAAGCCGTTCATGAAATCGAAGACCAGCGCCAGGGTGACCAGCATCACCACGACCCACAGCGCGTTCGGTGCGGCTTGCATCACGATCGAGACGTAGCTTTCTTGCGGGGCAGGCGTGCGGACGCTGCGCTCAGGAGTTCTCGAGCACCACGCCCTCGATGAGATTGGCGACGTCCTCGCAGCGGTCGGAGATCAGCTCCAGGTGCTCGTAGACAGCCTTCAGCTTGATCAGCTCGCGCGTGTCCTGCTCCTCCCGGAACAGGCGCGAGAGCGCGCTGCGCAGCGCACGATCGGCCTGCCCCTCGAGGCGATCGATCTCCTCGCAGGTGCGGATGGCGTCCTCGACCACTTGCGCGCTGGAGAGCTTGGGCAGCAGCGTCACCGCATGCTGGACGAGTTCGCAGCAGCGCACCGAGAGCACCGCCAGCCGCGCGACATCCTCGTCGATGCGCTGCACGTCGTAGAGCGTCATGACCTCGGTGCAGTCCTCGAGCAGGTCCAGCACGTCGTCCATCGCGTTGATCAGGCTGAGGATCTGCTCCCGGTCGATCGGCGTGATGAAGGTCCGGTGCAGCATCCGGCTGACCTCGTGCGTGACGCGGTCCGCCGCACGCTCGGCCGCATCGACTTCGGCGGCGTACTTCTCGCGCAGCGCGGGATCGTCGTAGTGCTTCACCATGCGCATGAAGGCCGCCGCGCCTTCGGCGATGTGCGTGCCGTGCTCATTGAAGCGATCGAAGAAGTTGCCATCCTTGGGCAACAGCTTTGCGAAGACCATCGTCCTGCCTTGGAAGGTTTTGCGGATGCGCCGGCACGATGGCCCGCAGCCACCCGCAGGGCGCTGCAGCAGGGCGGTCGGCCCGTGCCAGGTCAGCCGGCGGATTGTAGGGGGGCAACCCCCGCGGATCGCGTCAGCCCCCGCCGTCGGCGGCCGGCGGCGGCTCTCCCGCGGGCTTGCGCCGGCGGCGCCGGCGGCGCTTGAGCGGCTGCTCCGCCGTCGCCTCGTCGCTGCTTGAGACACTGTCGTCACCGCTGCGTTCAGCCGGCTCAGCCTGCAGGCCGGCAGCGGCAGCGGCAGCGGCAGTCTCAGTCGCATCAGGCGGTGCAACCGGTGGCCGTGGCGCCCTCTCCTTCTGCACGCGCCGCAGCGCGGGTGCGGGGCGGGCGGCGAGAACCAGCGCCTCGCGCTCGTCATCGTCACCCAGGTGGTAATCCTCCCACCAGTCGGCCAATTCGGGATCGACCTCGCCGATCTCGGCACGCAGCCGCAGGAAGTCGTAGCCGGCGCGAAAGCGCGGCTGCGCCGCCAGCGAGGCCGCGGCACTGGCGCTGCGCCGCTCGAAGCGCGGCTGCATCTGCCAGATCTCACGCATGTCGGCGGCCAGCTTGCCGCGCCCCGAGACATCGCCGATGCGGGCCTCGAAGACCGCGTCGATCGCCTGCTGCAGGGCCGGGAACGGCGGCTCGCCGGCCTCGCGCAGCACCACGGCGCGCGCCTGCACGTCGTGCCAGAGCATGCAGGCCAGCAGGAAGCTCGGGGCCACCGCGCGCCCTTCCTCGACGCGCCGATCGGTGTCGGTCAACGCCAGCTCGATGAAGCGCGCGCGCAGGGGGTGCGGCTGGCGTGGGTGCAGCGCCGCCTCGAGGATGGGGAAGACGCCGCGATCCAGGCCATGGCGACGCAGTTCCTCGACGCTGCGCAGCGCGTGCCCGGTCTGCAGCAGCTTGAACATCTCGTCGAACAGGCGCGACGCCGGCACGTTGCCCAGCAGCGGCGACAGTTCGCGCAGTGGCGCCCGCGTGGCCGGGTCCAGCGCAAAGCCCAGCTTGGCGGCAAAGCGCAGCACGCGCACGATGCGCACCGGATCCTCTCGATAGCGCGTCGCCGGGTCGCCGATCATGCGCAGCACGCGCGCGCGGGCGTCCGCCAGACCGCCGTGGTAGTCGACCAGCACCTGCGTGGTGGGGTCGTAGTACATCGCGTTGATGGTGAAGTCGCGCCGCGCGGCGTCCTCGTCCTGACCGCCCCAGACGTTGTCGCGCAGCACACGGCCGCTGGCATCGACGACGTGCGCCTTGTCGCTGATCTGCTGGCGCGCGGTCTTCTCGTTGCCCTGCACCTGCTCGGCTGCGCTGCTGTCCAGGTAGGCGCGAAAGGTCGAGACCTCGACCACCTCGTGCTCGCGCCCGCGGCCGAACACCACGTGCACCAGGCGAAAGCGTCGGCCGATGATGAAGGCGCGCCGGAACAGCGCCTTGACCTGCTCGGGCGTGGCGTCGGTGGCGACGTCGAAGTCCTTGGGCGGCACTCCCACCAGCAGGTCGCGGACCGCACCCCCGACGATGTAGGCGTCGTGGCCCGCGTCCTTGAGCGTGCGCACGACGCGCACCGCGCGCTCGTCCAGCAGCGCCGGGTCGATGTGGTGCACAGACGCGGGCACCTCGGCACGGCGTCCAAGCGGCGCGGCGGAGGCTGCCGCCGCGGCAACGGCTGTTGCAGCAGGCTTCGCCTCCTTGCCCAGCAGGCGGTTGATGAAGGTCTTGATCATGCGAAGAGTCGGAGGATGGGCCAGTCGCGTTCGTGGGCCACGGCCGCGAGCGCCGGCGTCGGGTTGGTCGCCACCGGATGGCTGACCCGCTCCAGCAGCGCCAGGTCGTTGGTGGAATCGCTGTAGAAGACCTGCGCCTCGAAGTCGGCCAGGGTCAGATTTCGTCCGCGTAGCCAGTCCTCGACACGCGCAACCTTGCCGGCCCGGAAGGCCGGCGTGCCGCGGATGGCGCCGGTGACACGTCCGCCCGCGTCGCGCTCGAGGTCGGTGGCGATCAGCGTCTCGAAGCCCAGCAGTTGCGCGAACGGGCGCGTCACGAACTCGTTGGTGGCGGTCACCAGGGCCATCAGGTCGCCGGCGTCGCGATGGCGCTGCACCAGGGCGCGCGCGCTCTCGCGCAACGCCGGGCGTGCAATCTCGTCGACAAAGCGCGACCGTGCGGCTTCGAGCTCTGCGGCCGGCCGCCCGCGCCAGGGCGAAGTGCAGAAATCCACGTAGGCGTCGATGTCCAGTCGTTCGGCCTTGTACTGCTCGTAGAAGAAGTTGTTGCGGTGGCGGAATGCATCGCCGTCGACCCAACCCAGCGCGACCATGAATTCGCCGAAGGCATGGTCGGAATCGATGGGCAGCAGGGTCCCGTCCAGGTCGAACAGCGCCAGCTTCACGCGCCCTCCCCGGCCAGCATGTGGCGCACGAGGGCCAGGCTGACGGCACGCGAGCGCACGAGCGAGTAGTGGTCCATGCGGTCGAGCAGGCGGGTCAGCGAGTCCATGTCACGTGGGAAGCGGCGCAGCAAATGGTCCATGACGTCATCCGAGAGGAAGATGCCGCGGCGGTCGGCCTCGCGCCGCAGGGCCGCTCGCGTCTGCTCCTCGGACAGCGGCTGCAGCGCGAAGACATGGCCCCAGGCCAGCCGCGTGCGCAGGTCGTCGCGCAGCGGCAGGTCCACCGGCGGCAGGCGTCC
>JADZCL010000218.1 GCA_020851615.1 Rubrivivax sp. | reverse complement strand
GCGCTGCTGCGGGACCTCGTCGAGATCGCGCGACAGCACCAGCTCATCGTCTTCGCCGACGAGATCTACGACAAGACGCTATACGACGGGCAAACGCACACGAGCCTGGCCAGCCTTGCCGACGACGTGCTGTTCGTCACCTTCAACGGCCTGTCCAAGAACTACCGTGCCTGCGGCTACCGTGCCGGCTGGATGGTGGTGTCGGGCGACAAGCGGACGGCGCGCGACTACATCGAGGGCCTGAACATGCTGGCCTCGATGCGCCTGTGCGCGAACACGCCGGGCCAGCTTGCGATCCAGACTGCGCTGGGTGGCTACCAGAGCATCACGGAACTGGTTGCGCCGGGTGGGCGGCTGTGCCGGCAGCGCGACCTGGCATTCGAGCGCCTCGCCGCGATCCCCGGCGTCAGCGTGGTCAAGCCCAAGGCCGCGCTCTACATGTTCCCGCGCCTGGATCCCAAGATCTACCCGATTGCCGACGACCAGCAGTTCGCCTATGACTTGCTGGCCGACGAGAAGGTGCTGATCGTGCAGGGTACGGGCTTCAACTGGCCCGCGCCGGATCACTTCCGCCTTGTCTTCCTGCCTGCCGTGGACGACCTCACCGAGGCGCTCGACCGCATCGAACGCTTCCTCGCCCACTACCGCAAGCGCCATTTCGCGTGAACACCAGATGAACTCGATGAAACCCATCCAGGTCGGCCTGCTCGGCATCGGCACCGTCGGCAGCGGCACGTTCAAGGTGCTGTTGTGCAACCAGGAGGAGATCCGCCGCCGTGCCGGGCGCGGCATCGCGATCACCATGGTGGCCGACCTCGATACGGCGCGCGCGCAGGCTGTCGTTGGCGACTCCGCACGGGTGGTGAACGACGCGCGCGCCGTGATCGCCGACCCCGCGATCGACATCGTCGTCGAACTGATCGGCGGCTATGGCATCGCCCGGGCCCTGGTGCTGGAGGCGATCGCCGCGGGCAAGCATGTCGTGACGGCCAACAAGGCCTTGCTGGCCGTGCACGGCAGCGAGATCTTTGCCGCAGCGCGCGCTAAGGGTGTGATCGTCGCCTTCGAGGCGGCGGTGGCCGGCGGCATCCCGATCATCAAGGCGCTGCGCGAAGGCCTCACGGCCAACCGCATCGAGTGGGTGGCCGGCATCATCAACGGGACGACCAACTTCATCCTCTCGGAGATGCGCGCCAAGGGTCTGGATTTTGCCGTCGCACTGGCCGAAGCGCAGGCACATGGGTATGCCGAGGCCGACCCGACCTTCGACATCGAAGGCATTGATGCCGCGCACAAGGCGACCATCATGAGCGCCATCGCCTTCGGCATTCCGGTGCAGTTCGAGAAGGCCTACGTCGAGGGCATCGTCGCGCTGCAGGCGGCCGACATCCGCTACGCCGAGCAACTCGGCTACCGCATCAAGCTGCTGGGCATCACGCGGCGGCGCAAGGCGGGCATCGAGCTGCGCGTACACCCCACCCTGGTGCCGGCGCAGCGGCTGATCGCCAATGTCGAGGGAGCGATGAATGCCGTGGTCGTGCAGGGCGACGCCGTGGGCACGACGCTCTACTACGGCAAGGGCGCGGGCAGCGAGCCGACCGCCAGCGCCGTCATTGCCGACCTGGTCGACATCACGCGGCTGCATACGGCTGACCCCGACCACCGCGTGCCGCACCTGGCCTTCCAGCCCGGTTCGCTCGCGTCCACACCGATCCTGCCGATCGGCGACGTGGTGACGGCCTTCTACCTGCGCCTGGTGGTGGCGGACGAGGCGGGCGTGCTGGCGCGCATCACCGCCATCCTGGCCGAGCATGCGATCAGCATCGACGCGGTGCTGCAGCGCGAGAGCGGCGAGGGCGAGAAGCAGACCGACCTCATCATCCTCACGCACGACACCGTCGAGGGTCGCATGAACCTGGCGCTGGCGCAGATGCAGGCGTTGCCCACGGTGCTGGCGCCGATCGTGCGCATCCGCAAGGAAGAGCTGAATTGAAGTACCTCTCGACCCGCGGTGACAAGACGCCGCTCGGCTTCTCCGACATCCTGCTCGAGGGCTTGGCGCCCGATGGCGGCCTGTACCTGCCGGCGCACTATCCGCAGGTTGACGCCCCGACGCTGGCACGCTGGCGCGGCCTGCCGTATGCCGAACTGGCCTTCGAGATCCTCTCGCTCTACATCGACGACATTCCCGCAGCCGACCTGAACCGGCTCGTACACGCGACCTACAACGTCCAGACTTTTGGCAGCACCGCGATCACGCCGCTCACGCGGCTCGAAGGCGGCCTGTCCCTGCAGGCGCTGTCCAACGGGCCGACGCTGGCCTTCAAGGATATGGCGATGCAGCTGCTGGGTCGGCTCTTCGAGTACGAGCTCGGGCGCCGCGGCGAGGAGCTCAACATCCTGGGCGCCACCAGCGGCGACACCGGCAGCGCAGCCGAGTACGCCATGCGCGGCAAGAAGGGCATCCGCGTCTTCATGCTCAGTCCGCATGGCCGCATGAGCCCCTTCCAGCAGGCCCAGATGTTCAGCCTGCAGGACGCCAACATCCACAACCTGGCGATCGAGGGCGTGTTCGACGATTGCCAGGACATCGTCAAGGCCATCGGCAACAAGCTCGACTTCAAGCGCCGCTGGCGCATCGGCACGGTCAACTCGATCAACTGGGCGCGGCTGCTGGCGCAGGTGGTGTACTACTTCGCGGGCTACTTCCAGGCCACGACGTCCGATACGCAGCGCGTCGACTTCGCAGTGCCCTCGGGCAACTTCGGCAACATCTGCGCCGGCCATGTGGCGCGGTCGATGGGATTGCCCATCGGCCAGCTCGTGCTCGCCACCAACGAGAACGACGTGCTGGACGAGTTCTTCCGCAGCGGCAGCTATCGCGTGCGCGGCAGCGCCGAAACCTTGGAGACCTCGAGCCCGTCGATGGACATCAGCAAGGCGAGCAACTTCGAGCGCTTCATCTTCGATCTGCTGCAGCGTGATGCCGCACGCACGGCAGTGCTGTTCGCAACGGCCCTCAGCCGTGACGGCGGCTTCACGTTGGCGCCGGCTGAATTCGAGCGGGTGGCTGGCTTTGGCTTCGTCTCCGGCAAGAGCACACATGCCGACCGGGTGGCGACCATCCGCGACACTTGGCAGCGCTTTGGCGTGATGATCGACACCCACACGGCCGATGGCCTGAAGGTTGCCCGCCAGCACGTGCGCCAGGGCACGCCCATGCTGGTGCTGGAGACCGCGCTGCCGGCGAAGTTCGCCGCCACCATTCACGAGGCGCTGGGCCGCGAACCCGAGCGGCCGGCGGCACTGCGCGGCATCGAGGACCTCCCACGGCGCTTCACCGTGCTGCCGGCCGATGCGGCCCAGGTCGAGCGCTACATCGAAACCCATTGCGGCTGAAGGCCGCGCAGCCGAGGGCAACCATGGCCGACAGACGCCCCCTGATGCCGCTGGACGAGGTGCTGCAGCGTCTCATCGACGGCGCCCGTGCGCATGCCATCACGGCCACCGAATCGGTATCGACCTTCGACGCGCTCGGCCGCGTCCTGGCCGCGCCGGTGACGAGCGCACTGGACGTTCCGCCGGCCGACAACACCTCGATGGACGGCTATGCGCTTGCTGCAGCCGACGTGCCCGCGGTGGGTACGGTGCTGCAGGTGGCACAGCGCATCCCGGCGGGAGCCGTCGGGCAGCCACTGGCGCGCGGCAGCGCCGCGCGCATCTTCACGGGTGCGCCGATCCCGCCGGGTGCGGATGCCGTCGTGATGCAGGAGGACTGCGAGGCGGTTGCCGGTGCCGGCCTGGGGACCGTGCGCGTGAACACGCTGCCACGCAGCGGACAGTGGATACGCCGGCGTGGCGAGGACATCGGGCGCGGCGCAACGGTGCTGGCACGCGGAGCGCGGCTGTCGCCCCAGGCGCTGGGGCTTGCCGCCTCGGCCGGCGCGGCGACGGTGGAGGTGGTGCACCGACCGCGCGTGGCCCTGATGTCTACCGGGGACGAGCTGGTGATGCCCGGGCAGCCGCTTCCGCCCGGGGCCATCTACAACTCCAACCGCTATCTGCTGCGCGGCCTGTTGCAGGCAGCCGGCTGCCTGGTGACGGATTTCGGCATCGTGCCCGACCGACGCGACGCCACGATCGCCGCCCTGCGCGAGGC
>JADZCL010000217.1 GCA_020851615.1 Rubrivivax sp. | reverse complement strand
GGCGGCGGCGGCTTCCCCATCAGCAGGTAGTGGACGGTGGCACCCAGCGCATAGATGTCGGTCCACGGCCCCTGCTTCATGCCGCTCACGTCGGCGTACTGCTCGATGGGTGCGTACGAGGGCTTGAGGATCGCCGTCAGCGCCTGGCTGCGGTCCGTGATGACGCGGCGCGCCGCACCGAAATCGAGCAGCACCGGGCGCCCGTCGGCCTCGATGAGGATGTTGTCGGGCGCAATGTCGCGGTGGTAGACGTCCTCGGAGTGCAGCTTCTCGATTGCGCCCAGCAGCGGCTCCAGCAGGCGACGCACCCAGGCCTCATCGGGGCGCTCGGTCATCTGCGTGCGCACGTCGCGCGCCGTGCGGCCCTTGTAGAGAGCCATCGCCATGTAGGCGGTGCCGTTGGCCTCCCAGAAACGATGCACCTTGACGAGCGACGGGTGGTCAAAGCGTGCCAGCAGTCGTGCCTCGTTGACGAAGCTGCGCAGCCCGAGCGCGAAGGTATCGGCGTGCGCCTGCGAGATCAGCGTGACCTGCAATTCGTCACTCCGCTCGACCAGCGACGCCGGCATGTATTCCTTGAGCGCGACCTCGCGTTCGAGCAGGTGATCAAACGCAAGGTAGACGATGCCGAAGCCGCCCACACCGAGCACGCGCTTGACCTCGAACTCGCCCAGCCGCGTGCCGACGCCCACGGCGCCATGCGGGTATGGAGGGCTCGAGGCGCGCGTTTCGGCCATGGTCGATGAGCTTAACAGGGTGCTCGCGCAATGCCATCTTCGGACTGCCGCTTGCACGCACAAGGTGTCCGATCGCACACGAATCGCCACCTCGGCGCGTGTGCGCATCGCCGACGATCAGGACTCCTGCATGAGCTCGAGCATCAGTTCGACTCGTGCCTGCGGCGCCGAGAGCGCGGCATAGACCGGCCAGCGGTGGTCCCGGCCGGCCAGCACAGGGCCGGCCGCACAGCGCGTCACCAGGCGCACCACCACCCCCGCGGCCTGCGCGCGCTGCAGCGCCTGCGCCAGGTCCACATGGACCGTGGCGTTGCCGGTGCCGGCGACCACCAGTCCGCGCACCCCCGCGTGCACCAACGCATCGACCCCGGCACCGCGGGCACCGGCGTGACTGGTCACGATCTCGACCCACGGCCATGCGGAAGAGTCTGCGGGCAGGCCATCCAGCCCGATCGGCTCGGCGCTCGGCCATTCGCGAAAGCGGCGCAGTGCGCCTTGCTCGATCGCTGCGATCGCACCCGCATCCCCGGCCGTGAAGGCATCCAGCCGCCAGCTGTGACGCTTGCGCGCGTCGCCGGCGCCGAACACCTGCCCAGCCAGCACCACGAGGACGCCACGGGCCTCGACCGCCGCCGCCACGGCCAGCGCGTCCGCCAGGTTCTGCGGCCCATCGGCCTGCAGCGAGCTGGCCGGGCGCATGGCGGCCGTCAACACCACGGGCTTGCGCGGCGCCAGCACGCGGTGCAGCAGCCAGGCCGTTTCCTCCAGCGTGTCTGTCCCATGGGTCACGACCGCGCCCTGGACTTGTGCGCGGGCCAAGTGATGCGCAAGGCGCTGGACCAGGCACAGCCAGGTCGCGTGATCCATGTCCTTGCTGTCCAGCCGCGCCAGATCCTCGGTCTCCAGCGTCAGCCCGGGCCCGCCCGGCAGCGCATGCAGCAACTCGTCCACACCCAGCGCTGCCGCGCGGTAGCCGACGTTGTCGTGGGCATTCGCGGCGCGACCGGCAATCGTGCCGCCGGTGGCAAGGACGACAAGGGTGCGGCGGGGGCTTGGCATGGCTTCGTGATCTGGATGAAAATACAGTGACTGTATGGATCGCCAGCTTACCCGCACCAATCGCGAGTACGGCGAGTACGCCAAAGGAGCCGCATGATGAACGAAGGCCCCAAGCTCACGCCCCGCCAGCAGCAGGTCCTGGATCTGGTGCAAATCGCGATCGAGCGCACCGGGGCACCCCCCACGCGCGCCGAGCTTGCCGCCGAGCTCGGCTTTCGCTCGGCCAACGCAGCTGAGGAACACCTGCAGGCGCTGGCGCGCAAGGGCGTGATCGAACTGGTGGGTGGTACGTCGCGCGGCATCCGCTTGAAGTCTGGCACGCTGAAGGCGCTCAATGAGGGGCGCGGGCGGCCCCGCACGCTTCCGCTGCCGGGCTTTGCGCAGCTCACGCTGCCGCTGGTCGGGCGCGTCGCCGCGGGCAGCCCCATCCTGGCGCAGGAGCACATCGAGCAGACCTACCTGTTCGAAGCCAGCCTCTTCACGCGCCGCCCCGACTACCTGCTCAAGGTGCGCGGCCTGAGCATGCGTGACGCGGGCATCCTCGACGGCGACCTGCTTGCGGTGCAGAAGTCCCGCGAGGCCCGCGACGGTCAGATCGTGGTGGCCCGGCTGGGTGACGAGGTCACCGTCAAGCGGCTGCGCCGCACGAGCAAGGCGATCGAGCTGATTCCCGCAAACCCCGACTACCAGACCCTGCTGGTGCGCCCGGACGACCCGGAGTTCGCCCTCGAAGGCATCGCCGTCGGCCTGGTGCGCAACACGCCGCTCAGCTAGCGCACGCCACAGCCACGCCCGTGAGCCGCGGGTGCAAGCGCCGGTCACAGATGGGCCGGACTTGCCGCCTTGTTCGCGCCATCGGCCCAGGCAGTCCCGGCTGAACATCGCTTCAGCTTCCGACCTTGCCGACCGATATCACAGGCCATGAGTCCCCTGCACCTGCTGCGCGCCTGGCGTCGCCCATCGACCCTTGGCACACCAAGTACCTTTCGTGTCGAGGTGCGCCCGCCTTCGCTGCGCCATGCGCCCGGCACGCTGGGCCAGAGGCTGCTGTTTTGGCTGATGGCCCCGGCACCGCAGGACGCAGCACCTCCGCTGAACCGCCTGCCGCAGGTCAAGCAGGAGTTCCAGGACAGCCTTGTCGATGTCCCCCTCCCGGCCGCCGACACGCTGCGTTCGGCCATCGACGGTGCCCATTCGCTGCGCGCGCTCTGGCATCTGCGCACCGACGTCTACGGCGCGGTGGCACAGACGCACAGCGAGCATGTCGCGCTGCAGCGCCTGGACCGCCTGAACCGTCACTTCCCGACCCGTGCCCCGCGGGTCAGCGCACCCGTCGTTCCGCGCAGAGCGGGCCGGCCGATCGCTGGCTCGGCGCGCGCCGCCCTCGACTCCTTGCCCGTGAGTCATCCATGCTGAACTCCGCACCGCGTCACTACCTGCCCACCACCGCGCTGCCCGGAGCCGGCCTGCCCGGTGACCGCATGGCGCGCCTGGCC
>JADZCL010000216.1 GCA_020851615.1 Rubrivivax sp. | reverse complement strand
GATCACCGCATCAGGCAGTTGCTCGGCGATTGCGGCAAGCAGGGCGCCTCGATCGACAGGCATGGGACTCCTTCAACGCGCCTCGTGCGGCGCTGCAGCCAGCACAGCCGCCACGCGGCTGCGCACGACAGGCAGGACTTCGGCCTCGAACCACGGATTGCGCATCAGCCACCGGTTGTTGCGCGGGCTTGGGTGCGGCAGCACGACCAGCCTCGGATCACGCTCACGCCAACGGTGCACCGCGGCGCTGAGCGTGGTGCGGCGCGGATCGTCGCCGTGCCAGGCCAGGGCGTGGCGCCCGATGACGATGGTCAGCTCGATGCGCGGCAAGAGGGCCAGCACGCGAGCACGCCAGAGGCGGGCACAAAGCGGCGGTGGCGGCAGGTCACCGGCTGTCCCCGTGCCCGGAAAGCAGAAGGCCATGGGCACGATGGCCACCTTGCGGGCGTCATAGAAGGTCGCACTCGACAGGCCGAGCCAACTGCGCAGCCGCTCGCCGCTGGCGTCGTCGAAGGGGATGCCGCTGGCGTGCACCTTGCGCCCGGGCGCCTGCGAGGCCAGCAGCAGCCGTGCCGAACCATGCGCCTGCAGGACCGGGCGCGGCGGCAACGGCAAGTCGGCGGCGCAGGCGGTACACGCCCGCAGCTGCCGCAGGAGGTCGCTCAGCGCCGTCATTCACGGGCGGGATGAAGGAGCAGCTCGCGCAGCACGACGGCGTTGTTGTGCGCCTCGTCCTTGGCGGCGTAGACAAGGGTCAGCGGGCCTTGCCGCGCCAGCCCAGCGAGCGTGTCCCAGGCCGGGTTGTGCCGCAGCTCGTCCCGATAGCGGCGCTGGAATTCGGCCCACTTCGCCGGATCGTGGCCGAACCACTGCCGCAAGGCAGTCGACGGGCCGGCTTCCTTCAGCCAATGGTCGACGTGCGCACCGTCCTTGGTGAGGCCGCGCGGCCAGAGGCGGTCCACCAGCACCCGGCAGCCATCGCCCGGGGCGGCAGCCTCGTAGGCACGCTTGAGCATGATCTTCATGGCAACTCCTCGCCCGCGCCCCGCCACCGTGTGCGGCCCGGGGCCGCGGCAGTGCGCATCTTGCGCCCGAACGAGGGCACGGGCCCAGCCGCGCCAGAGGATCAGCGTGACCTGCAGGGTGACTCTGCCTGGGCCGGCCACAGCCAGGGCGCATGCAGCGGCAGCAATCCACGGTGGCCGGCGCGGTGCATCCACATGCGGCACAAGAATTCAGGCACAGGCCTCAAGGCCTGAGGGTCAGGCGTCGAAATGACGGCTCAGACCGAGCGCTGCCCGGCTCGAGCCACCCTGGCGTGCACCAACCCAAGTGACCCTGCCACATCACGCCTGCAACCCCGCACCTGTGCGCCACCGGACGGCACACGCCGCCTCGGCCTGGGCGCGTGCCGTGCGCGACAGCTACGTGGCCCTGCTGCCGCTGACCTTCCTCGGCGTGCTGGCCACCCTGGTGCAGTATCTGCCGTTGCCTGGCCTGCACGCCACCGTCGCCCAGTTGCTCGGGCCCGATGCGCAGAGCACGACCGGCCAGTTGCTCAAGGCCAGCGAAGGCCTGTTCGGAATGGCTCTGGCAGCCACGCTCAGCATCCATCTGAGCCAGCGTCTGGTCGGCCATGGCGCCGACCGCCCCTCGGCGGTCTGGCTCGGGCTGGCCGCGCTGATCAACGTCATGCTGTGGAAGATGGTGAGCGCAAACGACGCTGCGGCCCAGGTCGATCTGCACTCGACGGTCCTCGGGCTGACCCTGGGCACATGGACGCCGTGGATCGTCACCCGGCTCTATCAGTGGCGCAGCCTGCCTGCACTGCGCATCCCCTACGAGAGCGAGTTCGTGTTCCTGCAGGCCACCCGCATGACGACGCCGCTGATCGCGACGTCCTTGCTCACGCTGGCACTGGCCCATGCCTGGGTCGCGGCAGAGGCGATCATCACGCCCTGGGTCTCCGAGATGGCCGCCTGGCTGCTGGCCGAGCTGCCCAGCGGCGGCCTGAAGACAGCCGGTCTGGTGCTGTTCACGCAGGCACTGTGGGCCATCGGCATCCATGGCGACAACATCGTCGACACCTGGCTGCCGCCGCGCTTCTCGGCAGCCGCCCAGTCCTTCGACCCGAGTCTCGTCTGGCGCCCGCTGATCGACAACTTCGTGCATCTGGGGGGCTCGGGTGCGACGCTGGGCCTCGTGATCGCGCTGTTGTGGGTCGCGCGCGATGGCCCGCAGCGGCGCATCGCCCAGGTATCGCTCGTGCCGACCGTGTTCAACGTCAACGAATTGCTCCTCTTCGGCCTGCCGGTGGTGCTGCGGCCGCACTACCTGCTGCCCTTCATTCTGTTGCCGGTGGGTCTGGCGCTGGTCGGCTGGTGGCTGCTGCAGGCCGGCGTGCTGCCGCAACAGGCCACGACCCTGCACTGGACGACGCCAGCCCTGCTCTCGGGGTGGCTGCTCACCGGTTCTTGGCGCGGCGTGGCCTGGCAATTGGTGGTCATCTGCCTCAGCACGCTGTGCTACCTGCCTGCCGTGCGACGCACCGAGGCCGAGCGTCGCCTGCGCCAGCAGGATGTGCTCAAGCAGGCCGGCCAGGCGATCATCGGGGCGCGGCAGCAGCACAGGCCCGCCTTGGCACGGCGCGACCAGGCCGGTGAGGTCGCGCGCGGCTTGCTGGCCGACCTGAAGGCCGCCATCGGCACCGATGCAATCCATCTCGTCTACCAGTCCAAGCACCGGGCGGACGGGCGCGCCATCGGCGCCGAGGCGCTCGTGCGTTGGACGCACCCGCGCTACGAGGCCGTGCGCGCCGACGTCATCGTCACCCTGGCCGAGGATGGCGGGCTGGCCGAGGAACTCGGCCAGTGGGTCATCGAACAGGCCTGCGCCAGCAAGGCCCGCTGGAACCTCGCCGGGCTGCGGGCGACGACGCTTGCCGTCAACGTCTCACCCCTGCAACTCGACCGCATCGGCTTTGCCAACGAGGTGCTCGGCCGGCTGCAGGCACATGGCCTGCACGGCAACGAGATCGAGCTCGAGATCACCGAGAGCCATGCGCTGCCCCTGGGCCCGGTGCTGGAAGAAAACATGGCCGTCCTGACCCGGCACGGCGTGCGGCTGGCGATGGACGACTTCGGCATGGGGCATTCGTCCTTGCGGCATCTGCGCCACTTCCACGTCGACGCGATCAAGATCGACGGTTCGCTCAGCCGCGAAGTGCCCGCCAGCGAGGCCGCCTGCGACATCGTGCGCAGCATCGCTGCACTCGGGCGCTCGCAGCGCATCGACGTGGTGGCGGAGTTCGTCGAGACCGCCACGCAGCGTGACGCCCTGGCCGCGCTCGGCTGCACGCTCTTCCAGGGCTACCTCCACAACCCGCCCCTGCCCGAGGCCTTGTGCATCGAGTCCCTGCGCCACAACCTGGGTGTCGTTGCGCCAGAGGCCGCGCGCCCTGCAGTCGCCGAGCGGCAACCGGCGTGAAAGAGGCAGAGCAAGCGCCGAGATCAGGTGTCGATCGCGGTTCGGCCGAGTTCCCGGGGCAGGACACCATGCGGGTTCGTGCATGGATCCATCGGCTTCAAGGGCGGCGCACACGTGTCCAGGTATCGCCGCACCGCCTCCTGCCTTGCACGGGCGCTCGCGGGCAGGCCCTCCAGGGCCTCAGCGGGCACAGTGACAGCCCATTCGGCCAGGGCCACGCGCGGCTGCATGGCGATGGTGAGCTGGTACTGCGCCACGGCACGACCACGCGCCAGGTCCAGGGTCAGGAGCACCAGGTTCGCCGGTGCAAGCGCACGTTGATTGCGCCCCTTGAAGGTGAACATGACGAAGGGACGCGGATCGGCCGGCAGCCTGATCGTCAGCGCGGAGCGGCCCTTGCCGGATGCGCGCACCCGGATGCGATCGCCCGGATTCAAGTACATCTCCGTCCGGTGCCCCAAGGCCACGCGCTGCGTCCCCACGCAGGGGGCATAGGCGTACTCCGGGTCACGGGTGCCCGGGCCCGCCGCAATCAGCAGGCCTTCGGTCGTGCGGATCAGCTTCAGCAAAGGGCGCCTGGTGCCTTGCCCGTCGGTCAGCCCCAGCAGACTGCCGCCGCCCACGAGGATGGCTGCATCGGGAAACCAGGTGGTGAACTGGTTGAAGGCGCCGCCCACCGCGGTGCAGCGCATGCGATCGGCTGGCGTGATCGACTCGTCGATGACCGGCTCCTGCTCGGCCTTGGGCAGGACCTCGAGCTCGCCCTGCGGCGTGATGCGGTAGGTGATCTTGAGCACCAGTGAGGTGTATTCCCCGAATCCATCGACTGCGGCCAGGGTGACGTTCGGGAACATCTGCGTCAGGTTGGTGACCGCGGGCGCGAGTCGCTGGTCGGCCTCCTCGGACTGGTCGGACGGCACGGGGTCCGAGCCCTTGCCCGGCGGTGCCGGGTCGGTATCCTGGGTTGGAGCAGGGCCTGCTGTCGAGCCGGCTGTCGGTGTGGCCGGCGCGGGCTCCGCCGGCAGCGGTGATCCCGCGCAGGCCGCCAGCATGAGCGCCGCAAGCAGCATTGCGGCGGCTGCGCGGCCCGCTGCGGGGAGATGTTTCAGGAGCATGGCGACTGGTGTTCGGGTTGGACTGCGGTATCGCGCGCCGCGGGGTTCGGCGCGCTGTCCGGCATTCTGGCAACAGGCGTTCAGGCGAAGGCCGCCAAGTATTGATGTTGGCCAACACGATGGGTGCACGCACGCACGCCCGCCCGCTTGTGGCGTCGAATGGTTGCGAAAGAAGTCGATCCAGACGCTCGAGTCGACAAGGATCACTTGTCGCGCCTCATGGCGTCGAGATCACCTTCCCATTCGTACTTGCCCCGGAGTTTCCTGAGCTCGGTCTGCTGCTTCAG
>JADZCL010000215.1 GCA_020851615.1 Rubrivivax sp. | reverse complement strand
GTTGCTGATGGTGGCCGGCTTCGACCGCTACTACCAGATCACCAAGTGCTTCCGCGACGAGGACCTGCGCGCCGATCGCCAGCCCGAGTTCACGCAGATCGACGTCGAGACCTCCTTCCTCGGCGAGCAGGAGATCCGCGACCTGATGGAAGGCATGATCCGCACCGTCTTTCGCAAGGCGCTGGGCGTCGAGCTGCCGGCCTACACGCAGCTGACCTACGGCGAGGCGATGCACCGCTACGGCTCGGACAAGCCCGACCTGCGCGTCAAGCTCGAGTTCACCGAGCTCACCGACGTGATGCGCGATGTCGACTTCAAGGTCTTCTCGGGGCCGGCGACGAGCAAGGGCGGGCGCGTGGCGGCCTTGCGCGTGCCGCGCGGCGGCGAGATGTCGCGCAGCGAGATCGACGCCTACACCGAGTTCGTGAAGATCTATGGCGCCAAGGGCCTGGCGTGGATCAAGGTCAATGACGTCGCCAAGGGGCGCGAGGGCCTGCAGTCGCCGATCGTGAAGAACCTGCACGATGCGGCGCTGGCGCAGATCCTCTCGCGCACCGGGGCGCAAAGCGGCGACCTGATCTTCTTCGGCGCCGACAAGGCCAAGGTCGTCCACGACGCCCTGGGCGCGCTGCGCGTGAAGGTCGGCCACAGCGAGTTCGGCCGCAGCAGCGGACTCTTCGACGACGTCTGGGCACCGCTGTGGGTGGTCGACTTCCCGATGTTCGAGTACGACGACGAGGCCGCGCGCTGGAACGCGGTGCACCATCCCTTCACGAGCCCGAAGGACGGCCACGAAGACCTGATGGACACCGACCCGGGCGCCTGCGTGGCCAAGGCCTACGACATGGTCTTGAACGGCTGGGAGCTGGGCGGCGGCTCGGTGCGTATCCACCGCGCCGAAGTGCAGAGCAAGGTCTTCAAGGCGCTGGCCATTTCGGAGGAGGACGCCCGCGTCAAGTTCGGCTTCCTGCTCGATGCGCTGCAGTACGGCGCGCCGCCGCACGGCGGCCTGGCCTTCGGGCTGGATCGCCTGGTGACGCTGATGACCCGGGCCGAGAGCATCCGCGACGTGATCGCCTTCCCGAAGACGCAGCGTGCGCAGTGCCTGCTGACCGGCGCACCGAGTGCGGTGGACGAGGCGCAGTTGCGCGAGCTGCACATCCGGTTGCGCAATCCGCAGCCGGCGGCCTGAGTGCTGGGTGGCGTGCGTGCCACCGCGGCAGCCGGCCCCGGGGGCAACGGGGTTGGCTAAGATGGCCGCTCCCGGTGCGTTGCAGATGCCCGGGAGCCCGGGCGGTGCCGGCGCCGTCGCCGGTGGCGCCCCACGCGTCCCGCATTGATCCGTCTCATGCAATCCACCGCCGACGAGCCGCTGCAGCACGCCACCCTGGACACCACGCGCATCGACGACGTGCGCATCGCCGCGGTGCGTGCGCTGGTCTCGCCGGCGCTGCTGCTCGAGGAACTGCCGGTCACGCCCGGCATAGAGACCTTGGTCGAGAGCAGCCGGCAGGCGATCGGTGCCGTATTGCAGGGCCTGGATGACCGGCTGATTGCGGTCGTCGGCCCCTGCTCGATCCATGACCACGACGCCGCGATCGCCTACGCGCGGCGCCTGAAGCCGCTGGCCGAGGAGCTTGGCGACGCGCTGCTCGTGGTCATGCGGGTCTATTTCGAGAAGCCGCGCACCACGGTCGGTTGGAAGGGCTACATCAACGACCCGCGGCTGGACGGCAGCAACCGCATCAACGAAGGCCTGCGCCGCGCGCGCGCGCTGCTGCTGGAGATCAACGCCCTCGGGTTGCCGGCGGGCACCGAGTTCCTGGACCTGCTGTCGCCGCAGTACATCAGCGACCTCATCGCCTGGGGCGCGATCGGGGCCCGCACGACCGAGAGCCAGAGCCACCGCCAGCTCGCCAGCGGCCTGTCCTGCCCGGTGGGCTTCAAGAACGGCACCGACGGCAGCGTGCAGATCGCGGCCGACGCGGTGCTGGCGGCGCGGGCCTCGCACAGCTTCATCGGCATGACCAAGATGGGCACGGCGGCCATCTTCGAGACGCGCGGCAACCGCGATGGCCACGTCATCCTGCGCGGCGGCAAGTCGCCCAACTACGCGGCCGAGTACGTCGCCGCGGCGGGTGCCGTGCTGCGCAAGGCGGGACTGCGCGAGCAGGTCATGATCGACTGCTCGCATGCCAACTCGGCCAAGCAGCACCGAAGGCAGATCGACGTCGCCGTTGACGTCGCCGCGCAGATCGAGGCTGGCGAGCGCCGCATCACGGGCGTGATGGTCGAGAGCCATCTGCACGAGGGCCGGCAGGATCTGATCCCCGGCCACGCGCTGCAAAGCGGCGTCTCGATCACTGACGCCTGCATCGGCTGGCATGACACCGAGCCGCTGCTGCAGCGCCTGGCGCAGGCGGTGCGCGCGCGACGCCAGGCGGCGGTTGCACTCGCCGCGTGATTGACATGGACGCGGTGAATCGCCCCTACAAGATCCCGCGCTCGGTGCTGGTGGTCATCCACACGCCGGCGCTCGAGGTGCTGCTGATCGAGCGCGCCGATCAGGCCGGCTATTGGCAGAGCGTGACCGGCTCGCTCGATTTCGAGGACGAGCCGCTGGCCGTCACCGCGCGCCGCGAAGTCTTCGAGGAGACCGGCATCGCCGACGGGGAGTTGCGCGACTGGGAGCAGGACAACGTCTACGAGATCTATCCCATCTGGCGCCATCGCTATGCCCCGGGTGTGACGCGCAACATGGAGCACGTCTTCGGACTGCAGGTGCCTGCACCCGTGCCGGTGCAACTGCGTCCGCGCGAGCATGTGGCCCACCTCTGGCTGCCCTGGCGCGAGGCGGCGTGGCGCTGCTTCTCGCCGAGCAACGCCGAGGCCATCCTGCAGCTGCCAGCGCGCAGCACCCAGGCATGACGCGGCACCACGGCGCGCTGCAGACCACGCAGCTCATGGCGACCACGGGCTTGAGCGGCTTGCGCGTGGCCACCTACAACATCCACAAGGGCGTGCGTGGCCTGGGCCCGCGGCGGCGGCTGGAGATCCACAGCCTGGGGCTGGCGGTCGAGGCGCTGGACGCCGACATCGTCTTCCTGCAGGAGGTCCACCTCTTTCACCGCCTGCATGCGCGGCGCTTTGACCGCACCTGGTTCGGCTGGCCGGAACAGGGGCAGGCGGACTTCCTCGCGCCGCAGGGCTACGAGGTCGCCTACCGTACCAATGCCTTCACGCGGCATGGCGAGCACGGCAACGCGTTGCTGGCGCGCTGGCCGATGGGTGACATCGGGCACCGCGACGTGAGCGACCACCGCTTCGAGCAGCGCGGCCTGCTGCACGTGCCCGTGCGCTGGAACGGGCAGACCGTGCACGCAGTGGTGGCGCACTTCGGCCTCATCCACGCCAGCCGCGTGCGCCAGGTGCAGCGGCTGGCCGAATACATCGAGCGCGAAGTGCCGCCCGATGCGCTGCTGGTTGTGGCCGGTGACTTCAACGACTGGGGCGAGAAGCTCGACGCGCCGATGGCCGAGATCGGACTGCAGCGCGCCCGGGCGGCCGCAGGCGGCATGTACCAGACGTTTCCGTCGCTGATGCCGGTCTTCGCGCTCGACCGCTTCTACCTGCGCGGCCTGCAGTGCCGCACGACCCTGGTGCCGCGGGGCATGTCCTGGGCGCGGATGTCGGACCACCTGCCGCTGGTGGCCGAACTCGAACCCTGCTGAAGCCCCGGCGATGCCCGACGCCGACCTCCTGGGCAGTGCGTACTCTGCCGCCGGTGAGCGGCAGCCGGACCTGCAGCTGGTCGGGGGCAACCGGATCGAACTGCTGCAGGGCGGGGACGAGCTCTTTCCGGCCATGGTGGCCGCCATCGCGGCGGCACGCCACGAAGTGTGGCTGGCGACCTACATCTTCCACGATGACGCGGCCGGTCGCCTGATCGCCGACGCGCTGTGCGCTGCCGCAGCCCGTGGCGTGACGGTGCGGGTGGTCGTCGACGGTTTTGGTTCGCACGCGGCCTTGCCGCGCCTGCGGCAGTGGCTGGCGCCGCCGGGGATCGCGTTCGAGGTCTTCCGCCCGCTCGAGCGCTGGTGGGCGTGGCTCATGCCCGGCCAGCTGCGCCGCTTGCACCAGAAGCTGTGCGTGACCGACTTCAGCTGTGCCTTCGTCGGGGGCATCAACATCATCGACGACCGCAACGACCTCAACCACGGCTGGTCCGCGCTGCCGCGCTACGACTTCGCTATTGCGCTGTACGGCCCGCTGGTGCGGGCGGTGCGGGCCACCACCCAGGCGATCTGGACCCGTGCGCACCTGGGCCACCTCTGGCGCGATGAAGTCCTGGCGCTGGCGGCCAGCCGCCGTCCCGTGAACGATGCCCGCCGCCTGGTGCGCCGCCTGCGCGGCCGGCGGCCGGCGGCGCTGCGCCGGCATGCGTCACGACCCATCGTGGCCGCGCTGGTCGTGCGCGACAACGTCGCGCAGCGGCGGACGATCGAGTCGGCATACATCGAGGCGATCCGTGCGGCGCGGCGGCGGGTCGATATCGCCGTGCCCTACTTCTACCCCGGGCGCGCGTTCCGCCGCAGCCTGCGCCACGCGGCGCGGCGTGGCGTGCAGGTGCGCCTGCTGCTGCAGGGCAAGGTCGACTACCGGATCGCCGCGTGGGCCGCCCATGCGCTGTACGAGGAGCTGCGTGGCCACGACGTGCACATCTTCGAGTACACGCCGGCCTTCCTGCACGCCAAGGTGGCCGTCGTCGACGACGACTGGGCGACGGTGGGCAGCTCCAACATCGACCCGCTGTCGCTGCTGCTCAACCTCGAGGCCAACGTCGTCGTGCGCGATCGTGGCTTTGCTGCGCTGCTCGGTGAGCGCTTCGAGGCGGCCTTTGCGGCTTCGCGCGAGGTGACCGGACTGCCGCATCCCGCCGGCTGGCGCGGCCGCCTGCAGCGCGCGGCCGTGGCCTGGCTGGCGGCGCTGTATCTGCGCGTGGCCGGCATCACTGGGCGCTACTGACCATTGCGCCACGGCGGCCCTGCGTGCCTGCGAGGACGTCGACGAGCTGCGCCAGGCTGTCCAGACTGTGCGCCGACATGAACCGGTCGACATGTGGGAGCATGGCGCGCACGCCCGCCGCACGGGGCTGGAAGCCCGCAAAGCGCAGCAGCGGGTTGAGCCAGATGAGCCGCCGGCAGCTCTTGTGGAGACGCTCCATCTCGAAAGCCAGCGCACCGGCGTCGCCTGACTCCAGGCCGTCGGTGATCAGCACGACGGTGGCGTTGCCCGCGAGCACCCGCCGGGCCCAGCGCTGGTTGAACTCGTGCAGGCAGGCACTGATGCGCGTGCCGCCAGACCAGTCCTGAACCGTGCGCACGACCTCGGCCACCGCCAGGTCGGGGTCGCGGCTCTTCAGCAGCCGTGTGGTGCGCGTCAGCTGCGTGCCGAAGACGAAGCTCTCGACGCGTGCATCGGCGTGTCCGAGCAGGTGCGCGAAGTGCAGCAGCATGCGTGAGTAGCGGCTCATACTGCCCGAGATGTCGGCCAGCACGACCAGCGGCGCGGGCCGCGTGCGGCGCTGGCGCCAGCGCGGGTTCCAGAGCTCACCGCCGTGGCGCGCCATGGCTTGCAGCGTGGCGCGCCAGTCGGCGCGGCCGGGATGGTTCGCGCGCCTGCTGCGGCGGGTGAGGATGGGTTCGAAGACCAGCCGCATGCGCGACAACAACTGCTGCGCCTGGCGCCACTCGTCGACGCTCATGGTCTCGAAGTCGGTCTTGCGCAACTGTTCGCGGTCGCTGAAGGTCAGCGCTGCGTCGAGGTCGATCTGCTGCGGCGGTGGAGGCGGTGGCTCGTCGCGTGGGGGCGGGGGAAACAGCGCCTGCCCGAGGCGCCGGTTCTCGGCGGTCCGCGGCGGAGCATCGCGCGACTGCACCTTGGGCAGCAGCAGCGCGCGCATGCGGCCCTCCAGGTCGGGGTCGCGCCAGAAGAGCTCGAAGGCCTGGTCGAAGAGGTCGCGGTGCTCGATGCGGTCCAGCAGGCAGG
>JADZCL010000214.1 GCA_020851615.1 Rubrivivax sp. | reverse complement strand
CGCGTCTCCTACGGCGTGCTCGTGCTGCTGGGCGTGAACCTGGTGACCTTCTTCCTCTTCTTCACCGTCAACACGCCCGACGACATGGCCCGCCTGAACCTGGGCGGCAAGCGCGTCACGCAGCAGGCGATCGAGAAGTGGAAGGTCGAGCGCGGCTACGACAAGCCGCTGTACTTCAACGCACAGGCGCAAGGGACCGAGAAGGTCACCGAGACCATCTTCTGGGACCGCTCGGTGTCGCTCTTCGCGCTGCGCTTCGGGCGCGCCGACGGCGAGTCGGCCGGCGACATCGGCCATGAGGTCGCGCAGCGCATGTGGGTGAGCCTGCAGATGGCGCTGCCGCTGTTCGTGCTGCAGGTGCTGGCGAGCACGGCGTTTGCGCTGCTGCTGGTGATGTTCCGCCACTCGAGGCTGGACTTCTGGGGCGTTGTTGCCTGCGTGCTGATGCTCTCGATCTCCAGCCTGTTCTACATCATCGTCGGCCAGTTCGTGTTCTCGCGCGTGCTCAAGCTGGCGCCGATCTCGGGCTACGCGCCGGGGCTGGATGCGATCAAGTTCCTCGCCCTGCCCATTCTCTTGTCGCTGGTGGCGCGCGTGGGCGGCGAGGCGCGGCTGTACCGGGCGATGTTCCTCGAGGAGACGGCCAAGGACTACGTGCGCACCGCGCGCGCCAAGGGCTTGTCCGAACAGGTCGTGCTGCGGCGTCATGTACTGCGCAACGCACTCATTCCCATCATCACCAGTGCGGGCGGCTACCTGCCCTATGTCTTCCTGGGGAGTCTCGTGTTCGAGAGCTTCTTCGGTCTGCCGGGCCTGGGCGCCTACGTCATCGAGGCCATCGGCAAGCAGGACTTCGCGATCGTGCGCACCATGGTCTTCATCGGCTCGCTGCTCTACATCGCGACCTACATCCTGATCGACGTGGCCTACACCTGGGCCGACCCGCGCGTGCGGCTGGAGGGCTGAGCAACATGCCCAAGTTCGTCCTGCTGTGGACCGATGGCGCGATCTGGCTGCTGGCCGCAGCACTCGTGGCCTACGTCGTCTTCGCGTGGCGGCGGCCCAACCTGCGCGCCAGCTGGCGCAAGGTGTTCATGGATGCGCCCTCGCTGTCCTCCTGCATCGTGCTGCTGCTGTGCCTGTGGGTCACGCTGCTGGACAGCGTGCACTACCGCCCGCTGCTGCCGCCTGCGCCGGGTGCCACCGCTGCGGCCTACGACGCGCGCACGCGCTCGCTGCTGGACGCCTGGCTGGCCGACCTCGTCGACGCGCGCGAGGCGACCTACTCGACGCCGTTGGCCACGGTGAGCTTCACGCGCGAATCCGTCGTCGTCGACGGCCGAGTCGAGCGCGTCGCGCCGCGCCTGAAGTTTGGCGGCGCGCACCTGCAGGACCCGGCCACGCAATGGCTGCCCGACGTGCTCATGCGCGCATCCACCGGGCTGGCCCTGGGGCTTGTCGGCGCGCTGCTCGCCTCGGCGCTGCTGCTGGCGTGGCTGGCGTGGTGGCGCGGGCAGGCGTTTGCCGAGTGTGTGCGAGAGCAGTGGCAGGGCCGCTCGGCACTGCCCTGGCATGTCGCGATTGGCACCTTCCTCGTGCTGGGCGCGATCATCGGCGTGTCCAGTGCCCTGTCCGGGCCCTACCACCTGATGGGCACCGACACGACCGGCAACGACGTCCTCTACCAGTCGCTCAAGAGCATCCGCACCGCCTTCGTGATCGGCACGCTCGCCACCCTGGCGACACTGCCGCTGGCGGTGGTGCTGGGCATCGTCGCCGGCTATCTGAAGGGCTGGGCCGACGAGGTGATCCAGTACGTCTACACCGTCCTCTCGTCGATCCCCAACGTGCTGCTGATCGCCGCCTGCGTGCTGATGGTGCAGGTCTTCCTCGACACCCATCCCGACCTCTTCGAGACCGGCGCCGAGCGTGCCGACCTCAAGCTCTTCCTGCTCTGCGCCGTGCTGGGCCTCACCGGCTGGGCGGGCCTGTGCCGGCTGCTGCGCGGCGAGACGCTCAAGCTGCGCGAGCTCGACTATGTGCAGGCCGCGCAGGCCTTCGGCGTGAGCAGCACGCGCATCATGGTGCGCCACATCTTCCCGAACGTCGCGCACCTGATGCTGATCGTCACCGTGCTCGAGTTCTCGGCGCTCATCCTCTACGAGGCGGTGCTCAGCTACGTGGGCGTCGGCGTCGACCCCTCGATGAACAGCTTCGGCGGCATGATCAACCTGGCGCGCACCGAGATGAGCCGCGACCCGATCGTCTGGTGGTCCTTCGCCTCGGCCTTCGTCTTCATGGTCACGGTGGTGCTGGCGGCCAACCTGTTCGCCGACGGCGTGCGCGACGCCTTCGACCCGCGCGCGCGCAGCCTGCGTGCGAGTCTGGCGCGCAAGGCGCGCGCTGCCGCAAAGTGACACCGCCTCGACTCCAGGTGCAAGCATGACCCACGCCGGTGCCCATCTCGCCATCGAAGACCTGCGCGTCGAGCTCGACACCGACAGTGCGCTCGTGCGCGCCATCGACGGGCTGCGCGTGGCCATCGAGCGCGGCGAGACTTTCGCGCTGGTCGGCGAGAGCGGCTGCGGCAAGAGCATGACGGCGCTGGCGCTGATGCGCCTGCTGCCCGAGAACGGCCGCGTGAGCGACGGGCGTGTGCTGCTGGATGGGCAGGACATCCTGGACCTGCCCGAAGCGCGCATGCGGGCCGTGCGCGGCGGGCGCATCGGCATGATCTTCCAGGAGCCCGCGACCAGCCTGAACCCGGTCATGCGCGTGGGCGAGCAGATCGTGGAGGCAATCGAGGCCCATACCGCGCTGCGCGGGGCCGCCGCGCGTGCCAAGGCCATCGAGTGGCTGCAGCGCGTGGGTATCCCCGAGCCCGAGCGCCGCATCGATGACTACCCCTTCCGCATGAGCGGTGGGCAAAAGCAGCGCGTGATGATTGCCATCGCGCTGGCCGCCGAGCCCGACTTCCTGGTGGCTGACGAACCCACGACGGCGCTGGACGTGAGCATCCAGGCGCAGATCCTCGAGCTGCTGCGCGACCTGCAGCGCGAGCACCGCATGGGCTTGCTGCTGATCACGCACGACCTGGCCGTCGTCTCGGGCATGGCCCACCGCGTGGCCCTGATGTACGCCGGGCAGATCGTCGAGGTGGCGTCGGCCGCAGAGTTCTTCCGCGCGCCGCGCCATCCCTACGCCAAGGCGCTGCTGCGCGCATTGCCTGGCGCCGGGCGGCGCGAGCAGCCGCTGGAGGCGATCGCCGGCACCGTTCCGCCACTGTCGCAGGAGTTCGTGGGCTGCCGCTTTGCGCCACGCTGTGCGCAGGTGATGCCGCACTGCGCGGCCACGGCGCCCGAGCTCGTGGCCGTCGGGCCGGGGCACGCAGTACGCTGCCTGCTCTATGCGCCGGACGGCGTGCAGACGCCGGCTGGGGAGGCCGGCGCAACGCCTGCGCGGGCGGCAGCCGCGACGCCGCCTGCCTTGGCTGCAGCGCCAGCGGCCAAGCCGCTGCTCCAGGTCGAGGACCTGTGGGTGCGCTTCCCCATCCGCGGGGGCGGCCTGCTGCACCGGCAGGCGGGCAGCTTCGACGCCGTGCAGGGCGTGAGCTTTGCAGTCGCGCGCGGCCAGACGCTGGCGCTCGTTGGCGAATCGGGTTGTGGCAAGACGACAACCGGCAAGGCCATCGTGCAGCTGCTGCGGCGCACGGCGCGCATCGAGGGCCGGGCGCTGCTCGACGGGCAGGATCTGTTCCAGCTTGACGGCGCCGCGCTGCACGCCGCACGGGGGCGCATCCAGATCATCTTCCAGGACCCCTTCGCCTCGCTGAACCCGCGCATGCGGGTGCTCGACGTGCTGGATGAAGGCTTGGCCGCGTTGCAGCCCGACCTGACTGCACAAGAGCGGCGCTCACGCATCGAGGCGCTCGTCGAGCGCGTCGGCCTGCGCCGTGACGCACTCGACCGCTTCCCGCACGAGTTCTCCGGCGGCCAGCGCCAGCGCATCGCCATCGCCCGCGCGCTGGCGGTGCAGCCGCAGCTCATCGTCTGTGACGAGCCGACCTCGGCCCTGGACGTCTCGGTGCAGGCGCAGATCCTCAACCTGCTGCGCGAACTGCAGCGCGAGCTCGGCGTCTCCTACCTCTTCATCACCCACAACATCGGCGTCGTCGAGTACATCGCCGACCGCGTGGTGGTGATGCGCGCCGGGCGCATCGAGGAGCAGGGCAGCGTCGACCAGGTGCTGGGCGCGCCCACGAGCGCCTACACGCGGGGCCTGCTGGCGGCGGTGCCGCGGCT
>JADZCL010000213.1 GCA_020851615.1 Rubrivivax sp. | reverse complement strand
TCGAAGGCGCCGCACAGGAGGATGTTCATGCGGCAAGCGTAACGCCTGGCACGACGGCGCTGCGGCGCGGGCTCAAGTGCCCCGCCCTGCAGCCGAAAGCCGCTCACGGCTGTTGCTGGCGCGTGCGCCTGCGTGGCCATGCCTTTCGTTTCACGCCTGCCCGGCACACCCACCCGTGATGCACGCTCCCACCCGCCCACCGCCCAGCCTGCAGGCCGCTGCCCTGCTGGCGGTGGGTGCCGGCGTGCTGTTGCCGGCCCTGCTGTGGCTGCTGACCGAGGCGGTGTTTGGCACCGCGCTGGGCACCAGCCCGGAACGCCAGCGTGCGGCCGTGCTGCTGATGATCGCCGTGCAGGGCGTGCTGACTGCGGGGCTGCTGCTGTGGGCGCTGTCGCGGCGATTCGTGCAACCGTTCGAGCGCCTGGTCGAGCATGTGCATGGCCTGGCCGAACTGCGGCCGGTGGCCGCGCTCGCCCAGCGGCTGGGGGACGACTTCGCCCCGCTGGCACAGGAGCTGGATCGCCTGCGTCAGCGCGTGCAGACCTTGCAGACCGAGCTGCGCGCCAGCCACGCACGCCTGCACAAGGCCGCGCTGTACGACGCGCTCACCGGCCTGCCCAACCGGGCGCTGATGCTGGAGCTGTTCGGCCACGAAGCGGCCGCAGCGCGCCGGCGCGGCGGGGCCCTGGCGCTGCTGCGCATCGGCCTGGACGGCCTGCGCAACCTGCGCGACAGCCTGGGCCACGCCGCCGGCGACGAGCTTGTCACCGGCCTGGCGCACCGGCTCGCCGCTGCACTGCGCGACTCCGACTTCATCTGCCGCGACGGCGACGACGAGTTCCTCGTGCTTCTGGCCGGCCCCGCCGGCTGGGATCACGTGGCCACGGCGGCCGAACGCCTGCTGCACACGGCGCAGGCGCCGCTGCAACTGCCGCGCAGCGGGCGCTCGGTGCGGGTTCACGCGGGCACGGGCATCGCGATGTATCCGTCCGATGGAGGTGATTTCGAAGGCCTGGCGCGAGCCAGTTCGCTGGCGCTGGCGCGCAGCCGCGAACTCGGCCAGGGCCTGCACAGCTTCTACCAGCCGGCGCTGGACGAGGCGCTGCACGAGCGCCTGGGTGCCGAGCGCGAGCTGCAGCGTGCGCTCGAGCGGGGTGAGTTCGAGCTCTTCTACCAGCCGATGCTCGATGTGCGCAGCGAGCGCCTGGTCGGCTGCGAGGCGCTGCTGCGCTGGCGCCACCCACGGCGCGGGCTGCTCAGTCCAGCCGCGTTCCTGGAGACCGCGCGGCGCTGCCGGCTCATGTCGGCCATCGACGCCTGGGTGCTGGATGCGGCCTGCGGGGACCTTGCCCGCTGGCTGGGCGTGGGTCTGCTGCCCGGGCGCGTGGCGGTCAACCTGTCGCTGCAGCAGGCACGCAACCCAGCCTTGCCCGAGGCGCTGCGCGATGCCCTCGAACGCCATGTGCTGAGCCCGACCATGATCGAGCTTGAAATCACCGAGGACGCCTTCCTGCACGACCCCGAAGGCGTGGCGCGGGCCCTCTCGCGCTGGCGCATGCTGGGCCTGGCGCTGACGGTGGACGACTTCGGCGTCGGCTACTCGTCCTTGTCGCACCTGCGTACGCTCAGGCCGCAGCGGCTGAAGATCGACTGCAGCCTGGTCGGTGGCCTGCCGCAGGATGTCGAGGACTGCGCGCTTGCACGCGCCATGCTGGCGATGGCCGCGGCGTTGGGGATCGAGGTGCTGGCCGAGGGCGTCGAGACGCCGGAGCAGCGGCAGTGGCTGCTGGCGCAGGGCTGTGCGCTGCAGCAGGGCCACCTGCACGGCGAGCCGATGACGACCACGGCATTCGAGGCCTGGCTGGTCCAGCGCAGCACTGCTCGTACGGGTGGGCGCGCATCTCCCGCACCCTGAGCCGGTGCATCACCGACGTGCCCTTGAGCAGGCGCGTCGTTCAGCCCAGGCTCTGCAAGAGCATCTGCAGGGCGGCACGCACCGTGGCCTGGCGCACCGCGGCCCGGTCGCCCTCCAGGTGCAGGTGGGTGGCCTGTGTCGGGCCATCGGGGCGTGCAAGCGCCATCCAGACAGTGCCCACCGGCTTGCCCGGCACGGCGCCGCCCGGGCCGGCAATGCCTGTCACCGCGACGGCGCGCTGCACCGGGGCGCGCGCCAGCGCGCCTTCGGCCATCGCCCGCGCAACCGGCTCACTGACTGCGCCATGCACTTGCAGCAAGGCGGCCGGCACGCCCAGGAGTTCGCCTTTGGCCGCATTGCTGTAGGTGACGAAGCCGCGCTCGAACCAGTCGCTGGAGCCGGCCAGTGCCGTGCAGGCGGCCGCGATCAGGCCGCCGGTGCAGCTTTCAGCGGTGGCCATGCGCAGGCCCTGCGCGCGCAGCGCACGCGCCAGCGCCTGCACCAGGGCCAGGTCCTCGGGCGCCATCACAGGATCCCCATGGCGGGCATGAGCCAGGCCAGCGCCCACATCGCCAGCAGCGTGCCGGCCGCGGCGACCAGGTCGTCGAGCAGGATGCCGGCGCCCTGGGTCCAGCCGATCGCTTGCCCCGGGCGCAGCTTGAAGCGCCGGTCGACCCAGCCCACCGGCCCGGGCTTGGCGGCGTCGAAGAAGCGAAAGAGTACAAAGGCTGCGAGTTGTGCCCACACCGACGCGGGCATCAGCAGCCAGAGCACGATCCAGAAGGCGAGCACCTCGTCCCAGACCACCGCACCGGGATCGGCTACGCCCAGGCGCTGCGCCGTGCGCGTGCAGGCCCACCAGCCCAGCGGCGCCGACACGGCGATCACGCCCGCCCAGCCGGCGGGCCCGAGCAGGTCCTGCAGCCCTGCGAACACGAGCCAGGCCCACAGCGTGCCGGCTGTGCCTGGTGCGCGTGGTGCCAGGCCGCTGCCAAAGCCCAGTGCGACAAGGTGCGCCGGATGCGCCAGCAGGAAGCGCCAGTCCGCGTGTCGCGGCGCGGCCGGTGGTGCCGGCGGGGATCCGGGCGGTGAGGTGGGCGGTGGGCCAGCCATCATCAGCCGTTCACGCGAAGTGGTCGTAGCCCCGCGCGGCAAGCGGCTGCTCGCGCCCGTGGGCGTCGACCATGACGAGGCCGGTGGCGGCGGTGATGGTGCCGATGGCGGTCACCGGCGTGCCCGCTGCGGCCGCGGCGGCGCGCACGGCCTCGCTGCGTGCGGGCGGGGCGGTGAAGAGCAGCTCGTAGTCGTCGCCGCCGCGCAGCAGGCATTCGTCGCGCAGCGCCGGCGGCTGCGCGGCCAGCGTCGCGCTGTGTGGCAGCGCCGCGTGCTGCAGCAATGCACCGACCCGGGAGCGCCGCAGGATGTGGCCGAGGTCGCCGAGCAGTCCGTCGCTGAGGTCGATCGCGCTCGTGGCCAGCTCCCGCAGCGACAGCCCCAGCGCCACGCGCGGTGTTGGGCATTCCATCGCCAGGCGTACCGATTCGAAGTCGGCCGCTGGCAGCGCCACGCGACCACGAAAGACCTCCAGCGCCAGTCGCGCATCGCCCAGGCTGCCGCTGACCCAGAGCAGGTCGCCGGGCTGTGCACCGCTGCGCAGCAAGGCGCCGCCCACGGGCACCTGGCCCAGCACCGTCACGCACAGGCTGAGCGGCCCAGCGGTGGTGTCGCCGCCGACGAGCTCGATGCCATGCGCGTCGGCGAGTGCCAACAGGCCGCGTGCCAGCGGCGCGATGAAGGACTCGTCCGCGTGCGGCAGCGACAGCGCCAGCGTGAACGCCAGCGGCTGGGCGCCGCAGGCAGCGAGGTCGCTCAGGTTCACCGCCAGCGCCTTGTGCCCCAGCCGCTCGGGCGGTACCGTGGCCAGGAAGTGCCGGCCCTGCAGCAGCAGGTCGCAGGACACCGCCAGCTGCTGGCCCGGTGGCAGGGCCAAGAGCGCGCAATCGTCTCCGGGCCCGAGCACCGCGCGCGGCGTCGGGCGTACGAAGTAGCGCTCGATCAGATCGAATTCGCCCATGGCCGTGCTTGTCATGTTCACGCCGCGCCGCGTCGACTGCCTGCGGCCAGCCTGCGATTCTGCCTGCCGCGGCGCGCGCCGCCGCCAGCGTATGCCGGCCCGTTGCGTCCATAGAATCCGCTGCCCTGCCCGGAGATGAAGATGCCCAATGACGAGGAAAAGCGCGCTGAACTGCGCCGCGCAGCACTGGAGTACCACGAGTTCCCGCGCCCGGGCAAGATCGCCGTCACCGCCACCAAGGGCCTGATCAACCAGCGCGATCTGGCGCTGGCCTATTCGCCCGGCGTGGCCGCGGCCTGCGAGGAGATCGTTGCCGATCCGGTCAACGCCTTCCGCTACACCAGCCGCGGCAATCTGGTCGCGGTCGTGACCAACGGGACTGCGGTGCTGGGCCTGGGCGACATCGGCCCGCTGGCCTCCAAGCCGGTGATGGAGGGCAAGGGCGTGCTCTTCAAGAAGTTCGCCGGCATCGACGTCTTCGACATCGAGCTCGCCGAGCGCGACCCCGAGCGCCTGATCGAGATCATCGCCGCGCTCGAGCCCACCTTTGGTGGCATCAATCTCGAGGACATCAAGGCGCCCGACTGCTTCATCGTCGAGCGCCGCCTGCGCGAGCGCATGAAGATCCCGGTCTTCCACGACGACCAGCATGGCACCGCGATCGTCGTCGGCGCGGCCTTGCTCAATGCCCTGCAGGTGGTGGGCAAGGACGTCGCCGCCATCAAGGTCGTCGCCAGCGGGGCCGGCGCTGCGGCGCTGGCCTGCCTGGGCTTGCTCGTGCGACTGGGTGTGCGGCGCGAGAACATCTGGGTCACCGATCTGGCCGGGGTGGTCTACGCAGGCCGCACCGAGCTGATGGACGAGGACAAGGCCTTTTTCGCCCAGCCCACCGCGCTGCGCACGCTGGCCGAAGTCATCGAGGGCGCCGACGTCTTCCTCGGCCTGTCCGCCGGGGGCGTGCTCAAGCCACCGATGGTGGTGCGCATGGCCGCACAGCCGATCATCTTCGCGCTCGCCAACCCGACGCCGGAGATCATGCCCGAGGAGGCGCAGGCCGTGCGGGCCGACGCCATCATCGCCACCGGGCGCACCGACTACCCCAACCAGGTCAACAACGTCCTGTGCTTTCCCTACATCTTCCGCGGCGCGCTGGACTGTGGGGCAACGACGGTGACCGACGCGATGAAGATCGCCGCCGTGCACGCCATCGCCGACCTGGCACGTGCGGAGATCCACTCGGCCGTTGCCGCGGCCTATGCCGGCGAGCAGTTGTCCTTCGGCGCCGAGTACCTGATCCCCAAGCCTTTCGACCCGCGGCTGATGATGCGCATCGCGCCGGCGGTGGCGCAGGCCGCTGCCGATTCGGGGGTGGCGCTGCGCCCGATTGCCGACCTCGACGAGTACCGCAACAAGCTGCAGAGCTTCGTCTACGCCTCGGGTGCGACGATGAAGCCGATCTTCCAGCTCGCGCGCAAGGGACAGCGCCGCCGCGTGGCCTACGCCGAGGGCGAGGAGGAGCGCGTTCTGCGCGCGGCCCAGGTGGTCTGCGACGAGGGCCTGGCGCGCCCGACACTGATCGGCCGCCCGGCGGTGATCGCCAAGCGCATCGAGCGCTTCGGGCTGCGCCTGCGCCAGGGGCGCGACTACGACGTCGTGAATGTCGAGGACGATCCGCGCTACCGCGACTTCTGGCAGACCTACCACCGCCTGACCGAGCGCCGCGGCGTATCGGTGCAGATGGCCAAGATCGAGATGCGCCGCCGCCTGACGCTGATCGCCTGCATGCTGCTGCACAAGGGCGAGGTCGACGGCATGCTCTGCGGCACCTGGGGCACCACGGCGGCACACCTGCACTATGTCGACCTCGTGATCGGCAGGCGCGCCGGGCAGCGCGTGCCCGCTTATGCGTGCATGAACGGCCTGATGCTGCCGGGGCGGCAGGTGTTCCTGGTTGACACCCACGTCAACGTCGACCCCAGCGCCGAGGAACTGGCCGAGATCACCGTGATGGCCGCCCAGGAGATGATGCGCCTGGGCTTCGAGCCCAAGGCGGCGCTGCTGTCGCACAGCAACTTCGGCACCAGTGATGCGCCCAGCGCCGTCAAGATGCGGCGCACGCTGGCCCTGCTGCGCGAGCAGGCGCCCTGGCTGGAGGTGGACGGCGAGATGCACGGTGACGTCGCGCTCGACGCCGCCGCGCGCCACGCGCTGATGCCCCGCAGCACGCTGCAAGGTGCTGCCAACCTGCTCGTGCTGCCCGACATCGACGCCGCCAACATCGCCTACAACCTGTTGAAGACCGCCGCGGGTGGCGGCATCGCCATCGGGCCGGTGCTGCTGGGGGCCGCCAAGCCGGTGCATGTGCTGACGCCTTCGGCCACGGTGCGCCGGCTCGTCAACCTGACCGCGCTGGTGGTCGTCGACGCCAACGCCGACGACCGCTGACCGCAGCGGCCCGTAAAGCTGTTTGCACTGCACAAATGAGAGCAAGAATCCCCGACAGGTGCTAAGAAGCGTGTAAGCGTGCGCTTACCAATTCCCCGTTGTCGGTGCCTGTTTTTTGTGCAGCCGCTTGAGTTTTGAGGACCTGATCGGTACCATCGCGGCTTCGCTTTCAGGGTTCTCCCGTGTCTGGTACCGGTCTGGCCTCGCTTTGGCCTTCGCTTCGCAAGTTGGGACTCGCATGGGCAGTCGCGGCTTGTCTGGCACCGGTTGCGGGCGTGCAGGCGCGCTCCGCCCCGGGGGAGCCGGGCAGCGTGGCACTGGCCGCGCTGCCGCTCGAAGCGCAGCAGACGGCCGTGCTGATCCGCCGTGGGGGTCCCTTTCCGTATGCCAAGGATGGCAGCGTGTTCGGCAATCGCGAACGCCTGCTGCCGCAGCGGCGGCGGGGTTACTACCGCGAATACACGGTGCCGACGCCGCAGGCACGCGACCGCGGGGCGCGTCGCATCATCTGCGGTGGTGCGCGGCCGGCCGAACCCGTCGCCTGTTACTACACGGCCGATCATTACGCGAGCTTCACCCGCATCGCGCCATGAGCGGCAGTGAACCGATTTTCGTCATTCCAGTCTGAAGAGCCAGGAGGCACGCGACCATGCTGTTGCAGACCGTCCGACCCAACATCGTGCAGGCGATCCGCGCCTACCGAGTCGACGACCTCATGAGGGCCGCCGGCGAGACGGGTCAACATTTCCTGTATGCCAATCTCGGGCAGGCACAGTCCAAGCAGGACGTGCTTGAGCAGATCGCCCTCGCGTTCACCTTTCCCCAGCATTTCGGGAAGAACCTGGACGCGCTCTACGACTGCATGACCGACCTCGTCAACAAGGCCGGGCAGCAGCCGGGCTTCGTGGTCGTGCTCGAGCAACTGCCCGACGGCCCGCGCTTCGACCGCGAGGCGCGCGAACAACTGCTGGACGTCTTCCGCGAGGCGGCCGACTTCTGGGGTGAGCGTCGGATTCCATTCCGATGTTTCTATTCTTTTCAGTAGCCCGCTCCCAGGAAAACGGGTCATGGGAGCGGGCTGCTGAGACGGCCCAGACAGGTTCGGCTGGCGCGCTGGTCGCCAAGCCGCCGACCAAGGTGGCGGTGCCCAAGACCGGCGCCAATCCCAACTTCGGCATGAACATGCCGCTGATGTGCAGCGCGTTCGACACGTCGATGTGGCTGAACGCGGCCTGAGCGACTCCTGGCCCAGCCACCCTCGGCGCGCTTGGCGCGCGCTGAGTTCTCGGCGCGCTCAGCGCGCGCTGAGGCGCTGCGCCAGCGCCAGGTATTGAGCCACCGGCACCTCTTCGGCACGGCGCTGGCAATCAAAGTCGGCGCTCGCGCCACGGTCTTCCAGCCAGCGGCCCAGGGTGTGGCGCAGCAGCTTGCGCCGCTGCGAGAAGGCCACCGCGACCAGATCCTCCAGCAGCTGCGCGTCCAGCGCCACCGGCTGCGCGTGCGGTCGCATCACGACGACGGCCGAGTCCACGCGCGGAGGCGGGTCGAATGCCGTGGGCGCGACATCCAGCACCGCCTGCATCGCGTAGCGCCATTGCAGCATCACGCTCAGGCGGCCGTACTCCTTGTGCCCGGGCGTGGCCACCATGCGCTGCACGACTTCCCGCTGCAGCATGAAGTGCTGCGTGCGCACCTGCTGCGCCACCGGCAGCAGGTGAAAGAGGAGGGGCGAGGAGATGTTGTAGGGCAGGTTGCCGCAGATGCGCAGCGGCGCCGGGGCGGCGCCCGCCAGTGCCGCGAAGTCGACCTTCAGCACGTCGGCCTCGATGACCTGCACGCGGGCATCGCCGCGCCAGTGCGCGGCGAGGTCGCGGTCGAGCTCGATCAGCGTCAGCCGTGCGCCGCGCGCCAGCAGCGCTTCGGTCAGGGCACCCAGCCCCGGTCCGATCTCGATCAGTGCCTCCCCGGCACGCGGGTCGATCGCGTCGACGATGGCCTCGATGATGGCCGCGTCGACCAGGAAATGCTGGCCGAAGCGCTTGCGCGGCAGGTGCCTCACGGAGTGGCCGCCACGCCGCCTTACAGCGGCGGTTCGCGCATCTCCACGTAGGCGCGCGCGCGCAACTCGCGCGCCCAGTCCGCATAGGCGTCTGCGAACTTCTGCTCGCGCAGCTGCGCCCGCGCCTGGTCGCGCAGCTGGCGTGGGTCGAGCGCGACTTCGCGGCGCTCGAGCACCTGGATCAGGTGCACGCCAAATCGTGACACCAGCGGCGCCGAGATGCCGTCCAGAGGCAGGTGGTTCATCGCCTCTTCGAACTCGGGCACGAACTGGCCGGGGCCGGCCCAGCCGAGATCGCCCCCGACCGCTGCGCTGCCGTCGTCGGAGAGCTCGCGGGCGGCTTCGTCGAAGCGGCGGCTGCCGGCCAGGATCTGGCTGCGCAGCTCTTCCAGCCGCTGGGCTGCCGCTTCGGCCGGGAGCTGGGCGGAGGTGCGCAGCAGGATGTGACGCGCGTGCGTCTGCGTCACGCGCAAGGCCGCGCCCTCGTGCCGCTGCAGCAGCTTGATGACGTGAAAGCCCGCCCCGCTGGCCACCAGGGCCGGTGCCACCTCGCCGGGCGCCAGCGGGCGCACCGCATCGACGAAGAGATCGGGCAACCGCGAGGCCGCGCGCAGCCCGATCTGCCCGCCCTTGGCACGGTTGGTGTCTTCGGAGAGCTCGCGTGCCACAGTGGCGAAATCCTCACCGGCGCGCACACGCGCCAGCGCCTGGTCGGCCCGCTGGCGACGCTGCTGCCGCACGTCCTCGCTGGCGCCCTCGGGCACGGTGACGAGGATCTGGGCAATGTCGAGCTCGGCGTCGGCCTGCGCCGCTGCGCGCTGCCGATCGACCAGGTGATCGACCTCGAGGTCGGTGATGTTGATGCGCGGGTAGACCTCGCGCTCGCGCACCCGCTCGACCATCATCTGGTCGCGCAGCTGGGCGCGAAAGCGCGCGTAGTCGACGCCTTCCTGGCGCAGCCGCTCGCGCAGCTGGTCGATGGTCAGCTGGTTCTGCTGGGCGATGCTCTGCACCGCGCGTTCGAGATCGGGCTCGTCCACGCGTGCGCCCACTTCGCGCGCATGGGTGACGATCACGCGCTCCTCGAGCAGGGCGTCCAGCGCCTGGCGGCGCAGCTCGTCGTCGCTGGCCGCTGGCACACGGCCGCCCTGGCGGGTGCTCTCGATGCGGCGCTCGAGTTCGCCGGCGGTCACCAGCTCCTGGTTGACGACGGCGACGATGTAGTCGCCGTTGCGCGCCGTGGGGCGGGTCTGGGCGGCCAGCGGCAGGCACAGGCCACCAGCCAGCAGCGCCGTGAGCGTGGCGCGCGCCGCGGCGCTGCGTCGTCGAGGCAGGGAATCAGTCATAGCGGGGCGGCGCCGGTGTCGGTTGGGCAGGCTCTTCGCGCAGCAGGCGGTAGCCGGGGATATTGTCCTTCAACACCTTGAGCGGGTTGGCGCCCAGGCGCGACAGGCCCACCAGCTCGAGCTGCAGCAGGATGTGCGTGGTGGCCTCGGTGCGGCCGGTGGAAAGCCGCTCGGCGACCAGGCGCACGATCCAGCAGCCGGCGTCGTACTCGACGCCCACGATGGAGTCGGTCAGCCGCCGGTCGCGCAAGCTGTAGTTGACGCGCCCGACCGAGTACCAGGTGCCGCCGCAGCTGCTGGCGCTGCGGCGTGCGTCGACGCTTGCGGCGGGGACCATGGCCGATTTCCATACCGGCCACTGCCAGCCGAGCTCGACCTGCTCGGCCAGGTTGCGGGTGAGGCGGTAGGTGGCGCTCAGGGTGCGGAACTCGCCGGGATTCCAGCGCGCCGAGGCCACCGCGCGCATGGTGCGGCCGAGCTCGGGGCTGTACTGTGCCGAGGCATCCAGCGCCAGCTGCGGATGGGGCGACACGCCGCCCAGCAGGAAGAGATCGGAGCCACCGCGCGCGTAGGGCTGCCCCTCGGGCGTGATGCGCTGCGCGCGCAGCAGGAAGCGCTGCGCAACGCCCAGGCGCCCGACTTCGGCGCCGCTGGCGGAATCGAACAGGCGTGATGTCAGGCCCAGCGTCAGCTGATGCGAGTCGGAGACGCGGTCCACGCCCGAGAACGCGTTCTCGGAGAAGATCGACTCGAAGTCGATGTTGCGGCCCGCGGAGTCGAAGTTGGGCAGCGCGTCCTGCGCGCGCCAGGGGGTGTTGACGTACAGCGCGCGCGGCTCGAGCGTCTGCCGCAGCTTGCGGCCCAGCAGCGCCGTCTCGCGCTCCAGCACCAGGCCGCCCTCCAGGCTCGCCGTCGGGATGATGCGCTGTGCGTGGCGGCGGCCATCGGAGAGTGGCTGGTCCAGCGCGTAGGCCGCAGCGTTCACGCTCAGGCGCGGCTGCAGCCAGGCGCCGCTGTCGCCGAAGCGGTGCCACAGGCTGCCCAGCACGTGCCCGCGCCAGCCCGTAGGGGCAGCGGCGGCGGGAGTGTTGTCGGGCAGCACGAAGCGCGAGGCCTCGCTCTGCAATGTGTAGTCCACCGCGGTGACGGGCGCGGCCAGGCGCCCTGCCATCTGCAGGCCCAGCTGCGGCGCGCGTTCGTAGGGCGCGGTGACGACCTGATCGCTGCCCTGCAGCACCTGCCAGCGTTGCAGCCGGGCATACGCCAAGCCGCGCCCGCCGCCAAGCTCGAGGTCGCGCTCGACTCCCACTTGCTGCGACAGCAGGCGCGGCGTGAGGCTGCGCGAATCGGTCGGGAAGTCCTTCCACCATGCGTCGTCGGATACGCGCAGGGCGTCCAGGTTCCACCGCCCATCCAGCGGCAACTGCCCTTCGTGCTGCGCCTGCAGCGACCAGCGTGAGCGGTCGGCGACGCGGTCGCGCGGCAGTACGCCCAGCGCGATGCGGCCGGCGTATCCCGGCTCCAGATAGCGGAACTCGCCGTCGGCCGCCAGCCCCCGGCGGGTGACGATGCGCGGTGTCAGCGTGGCGTCGCGGTTGGGCGCGATGTTCCAGTAGTAGGGCACCGCCACGCTCAGGCCGCTGCGCGTGTCGAAGTCCAGCGTCGGCGGCAGCCAGCCCGACTTGCGTCCCTCGCCGATTGGAAAGCTTAGCGTCGGCAGCGCCAGGATCGGCACGTTCATGAAGCGCAGCACGGCGCCCTCGGCGATGCCCTCGTTGGCCTCGAAGTCGAGCTGCACACGTTTGCTCTGCAGCACCCAGTCCGGGCGCGGCGTGCCGCCCTCGCCGGTTGGCGAGACGACGTCCTCGCGCGGGCAGCTCGTGTACCAGCCGCCCTCGATCACCGAGCGCTCGCGGCCCAGGAAGTCGATGCGCTGGCCGCGCCCGCCCGCCTGCACGCGCGTGAACTCGTAGCGCGGCAGCAGGAAGAAGCCGAAGTAGCGGTCCAGCTGCAGGTCCAGCTCGGTGCCGCTGTACTGGCCGCTCGGGTGGTCGATGCGCACGTGACCGCGCGCGTGAACGCGATCCTGCGCCTGGTCCCAGTTCAGCCAGTCGGCCTGCAGCAGCAGGGGTCCGCGCTGCAGCTTCACGTCGCCCAGCGCCTGGGCATCGAGGTCGGGCCGCGCATGCAGCTCGCGCGCCTGCAGTTCGATCGGTGCGGGCGCGCTCGCTGGCCGTGCTGGCGGCGCCGGTGCCCGGCCTGGCCCCTGGCTCCAGCCGGGCGGACAGGCCATCAGCCCCGCAGCGGCCAGAGCAAGCAGGCGCGGGACGCAAGGGGCGCACTTCATGGGCTGGGGGCGGATTATCCATGGCAGGCTCGCCGGGCGTTCCATTGACGCCACCCCGCGGCGGGTTCAGTATTTGTGCGCTACCGGCACGGTGTGGGTGCCGGGCCGGAGCTGGCGATGAAGGCCTGGATGATCTTGCTGACGAGCCTGCTGCTGCTGGGTTGCGCCGGCGTGCAGGCGCCGGCGTTGAACGGGCAGGCGGCGTTCGATGACGCGCTGTTTGCACCGCTGCAGCCCACCCCGGCTGCGGAGGCGGCGCTGGCGCTGACGCCGGCCATGCAGCGCTTCGTGGCCGAACGCGTGGCGCCGCAGGTGTGGCGCAAGGGGCCGCAGCAGGCGCTGCTAGACGCGCTGGCGACACCGGGTGACCTGCTGCTCGAATACGACAGCGCGTACACCCGGACCGCCGGCGAGGCCTTCGCGGCACGGCGCGGCAACTGCCTGTCGCTGGTGTTGATGACGGCGGCGCTGGCGCGCGAACTGGGCTTGTCGGTCCGCTTCCAGGAGGTGCTGGGCACGCCGCTGATCGAGCACCAGGGCGGGTTCACCTTCGTCGTCGGCCATGTCAACCTGGCCCTGGGCGCGCCGCTCGAGCGTGCGCGCTCGGCCTTCGACTCGGCGCTGGTGGTCGACTTCCTGCCCGGGCAGGACCTGCGCCGGCAGCAGTGGCGCCTGATCGACGAGCACCGTGTGCTGGCGATGTTCATGAACAACCGCGCCGCAGAGGAACTGGCGCAGGGGGATGCCCCAGCGGCCTACGCCTGGCTGCGCGGGGCCTTCGCGCAGGATCCTGGCTACGCGCCGCTCTTCAACACGCTGGGCGTGCTCTATCGCCGCCAGGGGGC
>JADZCL010000212.1 GCA_020851615.1 Rubrivivax sp. | reverse complement strand
TTGCGTCGCTGCCCGCCGCCGTGGAGCAGGAGTTGCAGCGCGCGCACATCCCGGCACAGGCGCTGGTGGCCGTGGTGCGGGCCGTGGGCAACGACCGCAACCGGCTTGCCGTGCGCGCGCAGGAGCCGGTCAATCCGGCGTCGCTGGCCAAGCTCTTCACCACCGCTGCGGCCCTGGACGTGCTCGGGCCCGCCTGGACCTGGTCGACGCCGGTGTGGCTGGTCGGGCCGGTGCGTGACGGCGTGCTGGACGGCTCACTGCACATCCGCGGCAGCGGCGACCCGACACTGGTGCTGGAGCGCATCTGGCTGCTGCTGCGCCGCGTACAGCAGCTGGGCGTGCGCGAGATCCGGGGCGACATCGTGCTCGATGGCAGCGCCTTTGCCAAAGCCACGGCCGAGCCGGCCGATTTCGACGGCGAAGCGCTGCGCCCCTACAACGCCCTGCCCGAGGCGCTGCTGCTCAACTACAAGAGCGCGGTCTACACCTTCGTGCCCGACGCCAAGGCGGGCGTGGCGCGCGTGCTCGTCGAGCCGCCACTGGCCGGCGTGCAGGTCGACCGCACAGTACCGCTGGCAGCCGGCCCATGCGGCGACTGGCGTGCGGCGCTGGGTGCGCGACTGGGCGAACCCGCACGTGTGCGCTTTGCCGGCAGCTATCCGGGCCGCTGCGGCGAGAACACCTGGCCGGTCGCCGACGCGCAGCCGGCGACCTACAACGCGCGCCTGCTCGCCGGACTGTGGCACGAGATGGGCGGCCGCCTCGCCGGCGTCGTGCGTGAGGGCGCCGCACCCGCGGGCCTGCCGCCCAGTTTCGAGCAGCGCTCGCTGCCGCTGCTGGAGGTGGTGCGCCAGATCAACAAGTACAGCAACAACCTGATTGCGCAGCAGCTCTTCCTCACGCTGGCGCTGCAGCAGGACCCGGCACTACCGGCGTCCGCCGCCGCCGCGCGCGAGCTGCTGCGCGGCTGGGTCAGCGCACGCCTGGGTGAACCCGGCGCCGAATTCGTGCTGGACAACGGCTCCGGGCTGTCGCGTCAGACGCGGGTGTCGGCCCGGCTGCTGGCGCGCCTCCTGCAGCATGTGCTTGAGGGGCCCGACGCGGCCGAGTTCATCAGCTCACTGCCCATCCTCGGCGTGGACGGCACCTTGCGCCGCGCCCAGACACCGGCTGGCCGCGCGCATCTGAAGACCGGATCGCTGAAGGACGTCACCGGCCTGGCCGGCACCGTGTTGTCGGACAGCGGCCGGCGCTACCTCGTGGTGGCGATCGTCAACCACCCGCAGGCCGCCGCTGCACGGCCGGCGCTGCTGGCGCTGGTGCAGTGGGTGATGCGCGACGCGCCGGAGTCCCGCCCTTGACACTCCAGACCGCTGCGGGCCTGAGCGACCTGCTGGGCGCCTGCGCCGCCACGCTGACCACGCTGTCCTTCGTGCCGCAGGCATTGCTGACGCTGCGCACGCGCGATGTCAGCGGCATCTCGCTGGGTATGTACGCAGCCTTCACGCTTGGTCTGGCGCTGTGGCTGGCCTACGGGGTGCTGCTGATGCAGTGGCCGATCATCGTCGCCAACGCACTCACACTGCTGCTGGCCGCCTTGATCCTGGGCGTCAAGCTGCAGGTGCTGCGCCAGCAGCGCCGCGCGGCCCGCGGTGTCGACGCCCAAGCGAGCTAGAACGGGTTGCCGATCACACGCGTGACCGCCAGGTTGCCCAGCTGCACCTGACCGCCGTAGGCCAGCTGCCGGTCACCGGCCCACAGCCAGCTGGCCGAGCTGCCACCTTCGACCAGGGTCTGATCGGTGCACTGCGGCAGCGCGACCGTGCAGACGGCAGTGGTCGCGTCCTTGAGCCCGTAGACCACGGGCAGGCGGACCATCGCCTGCACGGCCTCGTCACCCAGCACCAAGCCGATGTAGCGGCCGTCGTTGAGAATGGTCGTGCGCACGCGGGAGTTGAAGGCGGACACCAGGCGGCTGATGAGCGCGGCCCGGTCGGTGTCGGTGTAGGCCGTCTTCTGGGCCAGCGCGTAGGGCGAGAGGCCAAGGTCGGGCACCGTCACCAGAAGCACGCGCGGACCCAGGTCGACGAGGCGGTTGACCTGCAGCGCCAGGCGTTCGCCGCGCTGGCGCGCGTCGGCGATGAGATCGTCCTCGCTGCGCTGCGGGTACTGTGCATACAGGGCCAGAATGTCGTTGCCGCCGGCCAGGACGGTGGCCAGTGACTTGGCGGCAAAGCCCGGTCCCTCGGCCTGCTGGTCGATCTGCAGTTTCACGTCGTCGACTCTCGCGCCGGCTGCCGCACGCATCTGGGCCTTGGTGCCGGTGGCATCGGCGGCGTCACAGCCGGCAAACACGAAACCCAGCCGCCTGGCCACCGCCTGCACCCAGATCGGCTGCGACGTGCAGTCCACGGTACCGGTCGTCGCGTTGCGGGGATTGACCGTGTAGCGCAGTCCATCGTCCCGGATCAGGCTGGCCTCGTCGCCGAAGACGATCATCTGTGCGGGCTCGAAGGGCTCGATCTGCGAGGTGCCGCCGCCGCAGGCCGCCAGCAGCGTGAGGGCCGCGCCCGCCAGCAGCCTGCGGGTGGCATGCGTGAGGCGGCCCGCGAGGCCGCCGCGCTGGCGGTGCGCAACAGCCCCGAATCGCGCCGTGCGACGCCCTGGGTTCATGATCGACTCCGAATTAAAGACAGGGTTGGCAGGCGAGGCCCGGTGCCACTCAGGCCGCCGCGGCAGCACGGGCGAGGCGATCACGGACGCCGTCCCAAGCCGGTTGCGGCGGCGGCGCCTCGACCCAGATCAGCCGGGCGCCGGACGCATCAAGCTCACGCAGGACCGCGAACAGCTCATGCGCCGCCGCAGCGGGTTCATCGGGCATGCGCCTGAGCGGGATGCCCGCTGGCGCCTGCCTGAGCGTGCGGGAATATACCGCGAGCCCCGTCGACCCCGGCGCCGCGCGCAGGATCTGCAGGGCCTGGGCGAGCATGTCGCCAGGCAGCAGCCGCACTGTCGCCTG
>JADZCL010000211.1 GCA_020851615.1 Rubrivivax sp. | reverse complement strand
GGCACGGCATGGGGCAGCTCGAGGCGGCGCTGCCGCGTCCACCGCTGCTGAAGAGCTTCGTCGAGTCGATCTGGGGGCTGCTGGCGCCGGTGGTGATCCTGGGCGGCATGCGCATGGGCTGGTTCACGCCCACGGAGGCGGCGGTGGTGGCGGTGTTCTACGGCCTCTTCGTGGGCATGGTCGTGCACCGCACGATGGGCTGGCGCGACCTCGTCGCGGTGTTGCGCGAGTCCGGCGAGCTCTCGGCGGTGATCCTGATCGTCGTGGCGCTGGCGGGCATCTTCGCGTACTCACTGTCCACGCTGGGCGTGATCGACCCGCTCACGCAGGCCATCGTGCACTCGGGCCTGGGCGAGTCTGGCGTGCTCGCGCTGGTCGTGCTGCTGCTGGTGGTGGCGGGCATGTTCCTGGACGGCATCTCGATCTTCCTCATCTTCGTGCCGCTGCTGTGGCCGCTGATGCAGCACTACCATTGGGACCCGGTCTGGTTCGGCGTGCTGCTGACGCTGATGGTCGCGATGGGGCAGTTCACGCCGCCGATGGCGGTCAATCTGATGGTGTCCTGCCGCATCGCCGGTGTCAGCATGGAGCAGACGGTGCGCTGGGTCGTGCCGCTGGTGCTGGCCATGGGCCTGGTGGTGCTGGCGGTGATCGCGTGGCCCGAGCTGGCCCTGTGGCTGCCGCGCAGGCTGGGGTTTTGACGGCAACCGGATTCCTGACAACACGGAGGTGACGATGAAACTGCGCTCCCTTTTGAAGTTCTCCCTCGGCGCGGCTGCGCTGGCCACGTTCGGTCTGGCGCAGGCGCAGGCCCCGCTGCCGCCGGGCTACAAGGCCGAGTACAAGATGAGCCTGGTGGTCGGCACCGCCTTCCCCTGGGGCAAGGGCGGCGAGATCTGGGCCAACCTGGTCAAGGAGCGCACGCAGGGCCGCATCAACATCAAGCTCTACCCCGGCGTGGCGCTGGTGCAGGGCGACCAGACGCGCGAGTTCACGGCCATCCGCCAGGGCGTGATCGATCTGGCGATCGGCTCGACGATCAACTGGTCGCCGCAGATCAGGGAGCTCAACCTCTTCTCGCTGCCCTTCCTGATGCCCGACTACAAGGCGATCGACGCGCTCACCCATGGCGAGGTGGGCAAGCAGATCTTTGCCGCCGTCGACAAGGCCGGCGCCCTGCCCCTGGCATGGGGGGAGAACGGCTACCGCGAGCTCACCAACAGCAAGCACGCGGTCAAGAGCCCGGCCGACCTGAAGGGATTGAAGATCCGCGTCGTGGGCTCGCCACTGTTCCTCGACACCTTCACCGCCCTGGGCGCCAACCCCACGCAGATGAGCTGGGCCGACGCGCAGCCGGCCTTCGCCAGCGGGGCCGTCGACGGCCAGGAGAACCCGATGTCGATCTTCACCGCGGCCAAGCTGCACAACGTCGGCCAGAAGTTCGTCACCATGTGGGGCTACGTCGCCGACCCGCTGATCTTCGTCGTCAACAAGGACATCTGGGCAAGCTGGACGCCCGCGGACCAGGCGGTCGTGCGCCAGGCGGCGCTGGATGCCGGAAAGGAAGAGATCGCCATCGCCCGCAAGGGCCTGGTCGAAGCCGACAAGCCCCTGCTCAAGGAGATCGCCGCCCTGGGCGTGACGATCACCCAGCTCACGCCGCCCGAGCGCGAGGCCTTCGTCAAGGCCACGCGCCCGGTCTACGACAAGTGGAAGGCGCAGATCGGCGCGGGCCTCGTCGACACGGCCGAGAAAGCCATCGCCGCCAGCCGCTGAGTGCGACTGCAGCCGCCTTCGCCGCCCGGCACCGGGCCTCCTGCGGGAGGCCTTTTTCATGGGCCGGGCGCGGCTGCAGCAACACATGTTGTTGCAGAAGCGACCATTCGCTCACCAAGCGGTACTGCACCCACGGGCGCCCCCGGCCGAAGAGACGGGCGACAAACCGTCGTCCCGTTGCCGGAGTATCGCCATGCAGCCCGCCACCCCCACCACGCCCAACAGCGCCGCCTTCAGCACCGCCAACCCGCATGCGCTGGCCGTCATCCTGGAAGCCAGCCAGACGCGCAGCATCATCGCCTGCCGCGACATCTTCGACCTGCAGGGCGTCAAACTGTGGGCGCGCGACCAGCCGGTCTCGGCGGCGCTGCAGCGCAAGCTGATGGACCGCCGGCTGCGCAACCCGCTCGAGACCTGCCTGCTGGCCGAGGACGGCGTCACGCCGCAGACGCTCACCGATGCACTGTGGCAGCTCCTGGGCTCGAGCTCCCCGCTCGCGCCGCTGCTGCGCCCCTGCGCGCCGCGGTTGATGCAGGAGGTCACGCACCTGCCGCTGCACCCCGTTGCGCAGTTGCTGCTGACCGCCGGCCAGGCCTCGCGGCCGGCCTCCTTTGCGCATGCCGTGCAGGCCATGGCGCTGGCCGGGGGGCTGATGATCGAGCATGGCGGCGGCACCGCCGACGTGCGCGTGGCCATGCTGGGCGGGCTGCTGCACGACCTGGGCGAGATGTACATCGACCCGCAGTTCGGCGAGGCCGATGCCGACCGCACGCTGGACTTCGTCAGCTACCAGCAACTCGTCGTGCATCCGCACGTCGGACGCCTCCTGCTCACGCAGCTCACCAACTATCCCGCCACGCTCGCACGAGCCGTGGGCGAGCACCACGAGCGCCTGGACGGCTCGGGCTACCCGCACGCCGCCACGCGCGAGGCGCTCTCGCCGCTGGGGCGGCTGCTGGCGGTCGTCGAGGCCACGCTGGCCGTCGTGCGCAGCGAGCAGCCGAGCCTGGCACGCGCCAGCGTCGCCCTGCGCGTGGTGCCCGGTGAATTCGACCTCGGCTGGATCGGCCGCATCGCCAGCGCCGCACGGCACGAGCCCGACCTCGGTGGCCGCCACGAGCCCGAGACGCTCAAGCTGCGCCTGGCACGGCTTGACGGCGGCCTGCTGGCCGCGCAGGCCTGCACCGCTGCGCTGAGCGCCAACGGCGGCAGCGCGCCGCTGAAGGCCGCACTCGATCTCGCCACCCACCTGCTGGCGCGTCTGCGCACCGGCTGGACGGCCAGCGGCCTGTGGTGCAGCCAGACGGTGGCCGGGCAGGATGTGCCCGAGGTCGACGCCATCGAGCGCGAGCTCAGCTTCCGTCTGCACGCCATCGAGCGTGCGGCACGGCTGCGCGCAGGCGAGCTGCCCGCGGCCGAAGGCCAGCGCCTGGACCTGCTGGGCGACGCGCTGCGCTCGGCCACGCCCGTGGCCGGCTGAAGCCCCCGACGCGCGAACACCTGGAGCACCCCATGCCCTGCAGCAGCCTCTTGCGCATCACCCACACCGACCTCGTGCGCGCCGCGCGGCCCCGCCTGCGCACACGCAGGTGTCTCGCCGGCCGCCCGCGTCCGCTGGGCGGACAATGCGCGCCACATGAGCTGGAACGACGACCCCCTGTGGCGGCTGCGGCACGCGCTGGCGGGCCTGGCGCTGGCGCTGCTGGCCTCGGTGCCGATGGCCGCGCTGGCCGGGCGCTGGCTGGGTGACGCCTTCGGCGACAGCTATCACACCCGCGTGGCCATCTATGCCGCGCTGCTGGCCTACGTGGTGGCCGGCGCAGTGACGCTGTTCATCCGCGTCGCGCAGCACGAGACCCGGCCCCTGTCGGCCGCCCGCGTGCTGCGCTGGCTGCTCAGCCTGTGGCTGTGGCCGCTGCTGCTGGCGGGCCGGCGACGGGCGGCATCAGGCAGTCAGGCGCGCTGACCCCGCGCCGCGCGCGCCGCGCCTCATTGCGACTGCTTGATCAGCCGCCCGGCAGCGGCCTGCAGCGGGCGGGCGTTCATCGGGTAGAGATGGGTGAAGACGTCGATCTGCGCCCGTGTCACCACGATCGGCTGGCGCATCACGATCCACAGCACGTCCTCGCTGCAGGGCGGCGTGGTCAGCGAACCCATGTACGTGAAATAGCCGCGGTCCACGGGCAGCAGCGCCGCCGGGTCCAGCGGCTGGCTGCCCCGTTGCTCGATGTGCTTCTCCAGCGGCAGGTCGTTCCACACGCGCTGCACGACGGGCTGCGGCGTCTCGCCGCGCTCCAGCAGCAGCGCCACGACGGCCAGCCGCCCCTCGTGATCCTTGTGCACCAGATGCAGGCTCATGTCGAAGCCGCGGCCGTCGATGCGCTCCTCCGCCGGGCGGTGGAAGTGCAGCTGCTGCAGCTCGAAGCGCCGCCCGCCAACCGCCATCGTGTTGCCCGGCGCCACGCTGGCCTGGACGGTATGCCCGTTGTCAAGCACGCTGAAGTCGCCGCCGCGGTAGTCGAACTGCACCGGTTCGAGCTCGACGGCAATGCCGCCACGGATGTCGATCGGGCTCTGGCGCTGGCCCTTGCTGCAGGTGGCAAACCCCGTCTCGATGCTGCCCCATGTCGCCGGACCGGCATCGCCCGCGTAGCTCCAGTGCCCGGGTGGCGTGCTCTTGCGGACCGGCGCCGCGGCGCCGGCGAGCCGTGGCGCAGCCGGCACCCGCGGCGTCGATGCCGGCACCGCAGCCGTCGCATCCAGAGCGGCGCTCACGCGCACGAGGTCCGCCCCGCCCTGCCCCGCAGGCACCGGCCTGGCGCCCAGCTTCTCGGCCAGGCGCTCACGCAGCCGGTCGAGGTCACCCGTGGCGCTGGCCTCGGGGCGGGACGCAGTGGCAGAGGCGGAGGCAGCCCGCGCCGGCGCAGCGCTGCCGGTCCTGGCCTCGGGGGCGGCGGTCGCCTTCCTGGGCGTCGCCTCACTGGCCAGGGCGGCCGTCGGCCAGGCGAGCAATGCCAGCAGCACGGCCGTCCAGAGTCGGCAGACCGGCCGCGCGGCACGGCGGCGCAGCGGGTGGCGAGGGGCGTGGCAAACGATCATCGGTGAGTCTCCGCACCGCTTATCGGCCGCAGCCGTGCCGGGCTTGAGGCCGCACCTGCCGATTGCCGCTGCGCGTCAGTGCGGCAGTGGCGCCAGGCGCCGCTTCACCCAGGTCCAGCAGATGAGGCCCGAGAGTCCGAGCACGAGCGAGGCCACCGCCATCGCCAGCCCCGAGTGCATGACCAGCGGCGCCAGCACGCCGGCCACGACACCGTTGCTGACGCTGCTGAGCGAGGACTGCACCGAAGACACCATGCCGCGCCGCTCGGGCACCATGTCCAGCAGCAGCAGCGTGACGACGGGCGTCATCATCGACCAGCCAAACGCGTAGATCGCCACCGGCAGGATGGCCAGCACCGGATGCGGTGGCAGCCACAGGTTGATCGCCACGTTGAGCAGGCCCACGCCCACCATCACCACATAGCCCCAGCGGATCTGCCGCCGTGGCGTGATGCGCCCGGCCAGCCGGCCCGAGGCCCAGGCGCCGCCCATCACCCCGCTCACCGTGCACAGGAAGAACCAGAAGAACTGCGTGGGCGCCAGCTGCAGGTGCCCGCCCAGGAACGCCGGCGCGCTCAGCACATACAGGAACATGCCGTTGAAGGGGATGCCGCTGGCCACCACCAGGGCCAGGAAGCGACCGCTGCCGACCATCGGCAGATAGCCGCGCAGCAGCGGCAGCGGCGCAAAGCGCTGCCGGTGCGCCGGCAGCAGCGTCTCGGGCAGCAAGCGCCAGTTGATGAGGCCCAGCACCGCGCCGAGCACCACCAGCAGCCAGAAGATCGAATGCCAGCCAAGCGTGTCGAACAGGATGCCGCCCACCAGCGGCGCCACCGCCGGCGCCAGGCCGAACCAGATCGTCACCTGCGACAGCACCCGCTGCGCCTCCACCGGCGGGAACAGATCGCGCACGATCACGCGCGCCACCACCATGCCCGCCCCGGCCGAGAGGCCTTGCACCGCGCGCCAGAAGACCAGTGCGCTGATCGACTCAGCCAGCGCGCAACCCGCCGAGGCGAGCGTGAACACCGCAATGCCCGTCAGCACCACCGGGCGGCGGCCGAAGCTGTCGGCCAGCGCCCCGTGAAAGAGGTTCATCGCCGCAAAGCCGAACAGGTAGACCGACAGCGTCTGCTGCATCTGCACCGGCGTGGCGTGCAGCGATGCCGCGATGCCATCGAAGGCCGGCAGGAAGGTATCGATCGCAAACGGCCCGATCATGCTCAGCCCCGCCAGCAGCAGGGGCAGCGCCCAGCGCGGGCCGCGCCAGGCATGGGCCAGTTCAGGGTTCAAGCGCGTGCAAACAAGGTGAAGTCGGCCGATAGGCCGGATTCTGTGCGGCGTGCCTTCGGGGGAAGGACGCGCCGTGACCGCCATTCATCTGGGCCGGGTGTCGCCACCACGGCTCGGTGCCACCTACCCGCACACTCCGCGGGCCGCATCGTCGTGTGCCTACTTGGTGTTGCTGCGCGCAGAGATTGCCCGTTTCACCCTGTCCGGGGCGAAAGCCCCGGACAGACTCGTCTCTGTTGCTCTGATCCTCACCTCACGGTGGAGAGTCGTTAGCTCCTGCGCCGCCCTGTGCAGTCCGGACCTTCCTCCAGCACGCCCTTTCGGGCCTTGTGCCAGCGGCGGTCTGGCCGACTTCACGGGCGCGATTGTCCCACCGAAGGGCTGCCCGCGCCGTGGCACGGGCAGCAACGCTCAACGCGGCTGCTGCAGCGCGCGGATGCGGTCCTGGATCGGCGGGTGGCTGCTCAGGAGCGCCATCGCCCCACCCGCGCGGCTGCCGATGCCCATCGTCGCCACGCTCTTGGGCAACTCGCCGGGCTCCAGGCCCCCCAGGCGTGCCAGTGCGTTGATCATCGGTTGCGGGCGCCCCATCAGGTCGGCCGCACCCCGATCGGCGCGGAACTCGCGCTGGCGCGAGAACCACGCCACGACGATCGCCGCCAGCACGCCCAGCAGCATGTCGAGCACGATGGTCGTCACCACGTAGCCGATGCCCGGGCCGTCGCGGTCGTTGCGCAGGATGACCCGGTCGACGAAGTAGCCGATCACGCGCGAGAGGAACACGACGAAGGTGTTCATCACGCCCTGGATCAGCGTCATCGTCACCATGTCGCCGTTGGCCACGTGCGCAACCTCGTGCCCGATGACGGCCTCGACCTCCTCGCGGCTCATGCTCTGCAGCAGCCCGGTCGAGACGGCCACCAGCGCCGAGTTCTTGAACGCACCGGTGGCAAAGGCGTTGGGTTCCCCGCCGTAGATCGCCACCTCGGGCATGGCGATGCCGGCCTTCTGCGCAAAGCCCTGCACCGTGCCGACGATCCAGCGGTGCGTGGGGTCGGCCGAATCGTTGATGACCTGCGCACCGGTGCTCCACTTGGCGATCGGCTTGCTCATCAGCAGCGAGATGATCGCGCCGCCGAACCCGAACACCAGCGCAAACCCCAGCAACTGCCCGAGCTGCAGCCCGTTGGCAGTCAGGTAGCGGTTGACGCCCAGCAGGCTGGCCACCGTGCCCAGGACGAGCATCACGGCCAGGTTGGTGCCAACGAAGAGCAGGATCCGCTTCATGAGGGCGCGCCCCGGTGCAGGGCGTGGGAGTTTGGACAGCGGCGATGTTAGGGCTTGGCACCCGCTTTTCAAGACCCGGGCGGGCCGGCTGCAGCCCGCTACAAGGCGTCCAGCGGGCTCAGGATGCCGCGCCCGCCCTTGTTCAGCACGTGCGTGTAGATCATCGTCGTGCTCACGTCGGCGTGCCCCAGCAGCTCCTGCACGGTGCGGATGTCATACCCCGCCTGCAGCAGATGCGTGGCAAACGAATGCCGCAGCACGTGCGGCGACACCGGCTTGTCGATCTCGGCCCGGCGCGCAGCCTCCCGAACGGCCCGCTGCACCGACTCCGGGTAGACATGGTGGCGCCGCTCCATGGGCTTGCCCGTGCGGGCATCGGGCCGTGGATCGATCGAACGCACCGGCGAGGGAAACACCCACTGCCAACCCCAGGCCCGGTCGACGTTCGGATACTTGAGGGCCAGCGCATGCGGCAGGTACACCCGACCCAGGCCCGCCTCCAGATCCTTCTCATGCAGCGCGCGCGCCTTGCGCAGTTGTGCCTGCAGCCGCTCGACCAGGTTCTCCGGCAACACCGTCACCCGGTCCTTGTCGCCCTTGCCCTGGCGTATCACGATCTCGCGCCGCGTGAACTCGACATCCTTCACCCGCAGGCGCAGTGCCTCCATCAGCCGCATGCCCGTGCCGTAGAGCAACTGCGCCATCAGCCCCATCGTCCCGCTCTCCATGTGCAGCAGGAGCGCACGCACCTCACCCGGCGTCAGCACCACCGGCAAGCGCCGCGGCCGCTTGGCCTGCACCACCTCGTCCAGCCAGGGCAATTCGATTGCCAGCACCTGCCGGTACAGATACAAGATCGCCGCCTTGGCCTGATTCTGCGTCGACGCCGACACCTGCCGTTCAGTTGCCAGATGACTGAGGAAGGCCTCCACCTCGAGCGCACCCATCTCCTGCGGATGACGCTTCCCATGAAACAGGATGAAGCGCCGCGCCCAGTCGAGATAAGCCTGCTCCGTCCGAATGCTGTAATGCCGCGCCCGCAGATGGTTCCGCATCCGCTCAAGCAACTTCGGCTGCCGCGGCGCCTC
>JADZCL010000210.1 GCA_020851615.1 Rubrivivax sp. | reverse complement strand
GCCCGCTGGAGCTGCAGCGCCTCGGCCACGTGGGCGACGGCGATCGACTCGGCGGCGGCAAGGTCGGCGATGCTGCGGGCGACCTTGAGTGTGCGGTGCAATCGTCGGCCCGACCAGCCCAGGCGTTCGGCGGCGCTGCGCAGGAAGGTGCCGGCGGTCTCGTCGATGCGGCAATGGGTGTCGATGGTTGCGGCTTCCAGCCGTGCGTTGGGCACCCCCTGCCTGGCCAGCGCGCGTGCGCGTGCAGCCTGCACGCGGGCGGCGATGGCGGCCGAGGGCTCGCCATCGGGCAGGCGCAGAAGTTCGGCCGGGCGCACCGCCGGGATTTCGATGCGCAGGTCGATGCGGTCCAGCAGTGGCCCGGAGACGCGACCCTGGTAGCGTGCGACCTGCTCGGGGGTGCAGCGGCAACTGCGTCCGGTGGCCGACAGGGCGCCCAGCCAGCCGCAGGGGCATGGATTCATTGCCGCCACGAGCATGAAGGATGCCGGGAACTGCGCCTGACGCGCCGCGCGCGCGATCGTGATCTGTCCGGTCTCGAGCGGCTCGCGCAGGGCCTCCAGCGCCGCACGCGGGAACTCGGGCAACTCGTCGAGGAACAGCACACCGCCATGGGCCAGCGAGATTTCGCCCGGACGGGGCGGCGAGCCGCCGCCGACCAGGGCCGGTGCGCTGGCGCTGTGGTGCGGAGCGCGCACCGGACGCTGGCCGAAGCGCTCGGGGTCGAAACCCGCAGGCAACAGGCTGTGTACCGCGGCGCTGGCCAGCGCCTGCGTCTCGTCCATGGCGGGTAGCAAGGTGGGCAATCGCTGCGCCAGCATCGACTTGCCGCTGCCCGGCGGACCCATCAACAGCAGGCTGTGATCACCGGCCGCGGCGATCTCCAGCGCCCGCTTGCCCTCGGCCTGCCCCTTGACGTCACGCAGGTCCGGGCCCGTGTGGTCGTGCCGCGCGCGGTTGGCCTGCGCCAGCGGCAGCGCGACGGCGGTATCGGCCGGCATCAGCGCCTGCACGACCTGCGCCAGATGGGTGGCCTGGCGCACCACCAGCCCCGGCACCAGGGCCGCCGCGGCGGCGCTCTCGGCCGGCAGCACGAGCGTGTGCGGGCTGCCCTCCCGGCGCATGGCCAGGGCCAGCGCCAAGGCGCCGCGTACCGGCCTGAGCGCCCCGCCCAAGGAGAGCTCGCCGGCGAACTCGAAGGATGCCATCGCGGGCGGGTCGATGACGCCCTGCGCGGCCAGGATTCCGAGTGCGATCGGGAGGTCGAAGCGACCAGAATCCTTGGGCAGATCGGCCGGTGCCAGGTTGACGGTGATGCGCTTGTTGTGCGGGAAGCCAAAGCCGCTTTGCTGCAGCGCCGCGCGCACGCGCTCGCGTGACTCCTTGACCTCGATCTCGGCCAGGCCCACCAGCGTGAAGCTGGGCAGGCCGTTGGCCAACTGCACCTCGACCCGCACCGGCGGGGCACTCAGGCCATCGAGCGCGCGACTGGCGACCACGGCCAGCGACATCTTCAACTCCCTGCGCGTACGGACGACCCGACACCTGCCGCCGTCAGCAAGGCGGGCTCGGTGTGCGTGGCCGCGTTGAACCTTGGGGTCGATGCACCGCGAAGTGCAACCGGGCCCCGGATGCCGACACAGTGCACCACGGCGGCGTGTTCAGGCTTGCCCGGCCTCCCAACAGGGGCCGGTTTCCCCCAGTCAGGGTGTGGCACGGAAGCTGCAGCGGACACGACATGGCTCACCTTCCTCTGTGCATGACGAGGCCAGACGAAGGCATCACCGGACTCCCCGTCGCGGGCGGCTTGAGCGTGGCGACGATCGGCCTGGCCGGCCGTGACGGGCTCGCGCACTCCTAGAATGCGCCGATGGTCCCGAACCTGGTCACAGCGCTCACCGGCCCGATCAACGAGCTCGAGCAGCGCTTGCTGGAGTCGATGCCGGCCATCGAGCGCTGGTTCCGGCTCGAGTGGATGGAGCACACGCCGACCTTCTACTGCTCGGTCGACCTGCGCAACGCCGGCTACAAGCTGGCGCCCGTGGCGACCGATCTCTTCCCCGCCGGCTTCAATCACCTGACGCCGCAGATGCTGCCGCTGGCCGTGCAGGCGGCGATGGCCGCGATCGAGAAGATCTGCCCCGAGGCCAAGAACCTGCTGCTCGTGCCCTGTGCGCACTGCGACAGCGCGTCCTACCTGGAGCACCTGCAGCGCCTGGTTCAGGTCTTCACGCAGGCCGGGCTGAACGTACGCCTGGGTTCGGCCGATCCGGACCTCGACGCGCCGCAGACCCTGCGCAGCGCCACGGGGGAAGCGCTGGTGATCGAGCCGCTGCAGCGCCACCGCACCCGGCTCGGGCTGAAGGACTTCGACCCCTGCACTATCCTGCTCAACGACGACCTGCGCGCGGGGGTGCCGCGCGTGCTGCAGAACCTGTACGAGCAGTACCTGCTGCCGCCGCTGCACGCGAGCTGGGCGACGCGACGCAAGTCGCACCACTTCCACAGCTACGAGGAGGTGGCCAAGAAGTTTGCCAAGCTGATGGGCATGGATCCCTGGCTGATCAACCCCATGTCCGCGCACTGCGGCCAGGTCGAGGCGGGCAGCGACGCCGGCCTGGAGTGCGTGCGCAGCCACTGCGAGGCGCTGCTGGCGCGACAGCGGCGCAAGTTCAAGGAGTACGGCATCGCCGAGCGGCCCTTCGTCGTCGTCAAGGCCGATGCCGGCGGCATGGGCGCAGGCGTGCTGACGGTGCGCGATGTGCGTGAGCTCGACGCCGCGCGGCTGCAGCGCGCGCTGGCGCGCCCACCCGGACAGGAGCCTGGCGTGAGCGAGGTGATCATCCAGGAGGGCGTGCCGACCTGCGAGCGCATCGACGAGGCGATGGCCGAGCCTGTGGTCTGCACCATCGACCGCTACGTGGTCGGCGGCTACTACCGCGTCCTGGCCGGGCGCGCCAGCGACGAGAGCCTGCAGGCGCCCGAAACCCGCTACGTCTCACTCGATTTCGCCGAAAGCCCGATGCTGCCCGCGCGCGGGGCCAGGCCCGGCGCCAGCGCGCCCAACCGCTTCTACATGTACGGCGTGATCGGCCGCCTGGCGATGCTGGCCGCAGCCTACGAGCTCGAGGCCACCGACCCCGAGGCCGAGGACTACGACTGACGCCCGCCGCAGGCGGCGCCCGCGGCCCGAATCCGCCATGAGCAGCCCCACCTCCGAACGCTCCCACGGTGCGCTGGCCGGGTTGACGCTGGCCGCCATCGGCGTCGTCTACGGTGACATCGGCACCAGCCCGCTGTATGCACTCAAGGAAGTCTTCGCGCACGGGCGCGTGCCGCTGTCGCCGGAGAACATCCTGGGCATCCTCTCGCTGGTGTTCTGGACGCTGGCCGTGGTCGTCAGCGTCAAGTACGTCGGGCTGATCCTGCGGGCCGACAACAACGGCGAGGGTGGGCTGATCGCGATGCTGGCGCTGGCCTCGCAGGCGGTGAAGCACCGCCCGCGGCTGCGTCGCGCGCTGCTGCTGGTGGGCATCTTCGGCACCGCGGTCTTCTTCGGTGACGGTGTCATCACGCCGGCGGTGACGGTGCTGGGAGCGGTCGAGGGGCTGGAGGTGCTGGCTCCGGCGCTGCACCGCTTCATCGTGCCGGTGGCGCTGGCGGTACTGCTGGCCCTGTTTGCCGCGCAGCGCTTCGGCACGGCCGGCATCGGCCGCCTCTTCGGTCCGGTGACGACGCTGTGGCTGCTGGTGCTGGCGGCGCTGGGTATAGCGCAGATCGTGCAGGAGCCGACCGTGCTGGCGGCGCTGCTGCCGCAGCACGCGCTGGACTTCGTGCTGCGGCATCCGCACACCGCCTTCGTCGCGCTGGGGGCGGTCGTGCTGTGCGTCACCGGGGCCGAGGCGCTCTACGCCGACCTCGGCCACTTCGGCAAGCTGCCCATCCGGCTGGCCTGGTTCGGGCTGGTCTGGCCGGCGCTGGTGCTGAACTACTTCGGCCAGGGGGCGATGCTGCTGCGCGAGCCCGCGAACATCCGCAACCCGTTCTACGAGATGGCGCCGCAGTGGGCGCTGCTGCCGCTGATCCTGCTGGCCACGGCGGCCGCGGTGATCGCCTCGCAGGCGCTCATCACGGCGGCGTTCTCGGTCACCAAGCAGGCCATCCAGCTGGGCTACATGCCGCGCCTGCGCATCACGCACACCTCGACCAAGGTGAGCGGGCAGATCTACGTGCCCTTCGTCAACTGGGCGCTGTGCAGCTGCATCGTGGCTGCCGTGCTGGCCTTCGGCTCCAGCAGCGCGCTGGCCTCGGCCTACGGCATTGCGGTGACCATCGACATGACGATCACGACCGTGATGACCTTCTTCGTCGTGCGCTTTGCGTGGCGGGTGCCGTTGTGGGTCTGCCTGGCGGCCACCGGCGTCTTCTTCGTAGTCGACTTCACCTTCTTCGCGGCCAATGCCATCAAGGTGCTCGACGGCGGCTGGTTCCCGCTGCTCATCGGCGGTGTCCTGTTCCTGCTGATGACGACCTGGAAGCGCGGCCGGGCGCTGATGGCCGAGCGCCTGCACGAGGAGGCCATCGAGCTGCCGGTGTTCATCGACTCGCTCTTCATCAGCCCGCCGCTGCGCGTGCCGGGCACCGCGGTGTTCCTGGCCGCCGAGAAGGGCGCCACGCCCTTTGCGCTGATGCACAACCTCAAGCACAACAAGGTGCTGCACGCGCAGAACCTGTTCGTCAGCGTGCAGCATCACGAGGTGCCGTGGATCGGCTTCGACAAGCGCGTCGAGCTGGAGCCACTGGGCCACGACTGCTGGCAGGTGGTGGTGCATTTCGGCTTCAAGAACGAGCCCGACGTACCCGAGGCACTGGCGTTGCTGAAGGGTCGCGGCATCGACCTTGACGAGATGCGCACGAGCTACTTCCTCAGCCGCGACCAGGTCATTCCGACGCTGCGCGGGGGCATGCCGATGTGGCGCGAGAAGCTCTTCGCCGGCATGCACCGCAACGCCGGGGCGGCGGCCGACTTCCTCAGCCTGCCGACCAACCGCATCGTCGAGCTCGGCTCCAAGGTGGAAATGTGAACGCGCGCGCGTTCTGGCGCGACCTCCCGCTGCCGGCCGTGGTGGCGGGCTTCGTCGCCGTGCTCGTGGGCTATTCCAGTTCGGTGGTGATCGTCTTCCAGGCCGCCGCGGTCCTGGGCGCAACGCCGGCGCAGACGGCCTCGTGGCTGTGGGCGCTGGGCCTGGGCCTGGGGGTCACGTCGGCCGGGCTCAGCCTGTGGTATCGCATGCCCGTGCTCACCGCCTGGTCGACGCCGGGCGCGGCGCTGCTGGTGACGGCCGGCGCCGGAGTGCCGATGGCGCAGGCCATCGGCGCCTTCATGACCTGTGCCCTGCTGATCTTCGCGGCCGGGGCCAGTGGTGCCTTCGCGCGCGTGATGGACCGCATTCCGCAGGCGCTGGCGGCGGCGCTGCTGGCGGGGGTGCTGACGCGCTTTGCCTTCGAGGCCTTCCTCTCGCTGCGCACGCAGACCCTGCTCGTGCTGGTGATGGCGCTGGCCTACCTGCTGGGCCGGCGGGCATGGCCACGCTACGCGGTGCCGGGGGTCTTTGCCGCGGGCATTGCCGTTGCCGCGGCGCAGGGGCAGCTGCGCCTGGCGGGCATCGACTGGAGCTGGACGACACCGGTGTTCACGCCGCCGGAGTTCAGCCTGGCGGCGACACTGGGTGTGGCGCTGCCGCTCTTTGTCGTCACCATGGCGTCGCAGAACCTGCCCGGCGTGGCCGCGCAGCGTGCCGCCGGCTACGCCATCCCGGTCTCGCCGCCGGTGGCGATCACCGGCCTGACCACGCTCGTGCTGGCGCCGCTGGGTGCCTTTGCGCTCAACCTGGCGGCGATCACCGCGTCGATCTGCATGGGCCGCGAGGCCAGCAGCGATCCGGCCCGGCGCTACACCTCGGCGGTGGTGGCCGGCGGGCTCTACCTCGTGCTGGGTCTGCTGGGCAGTGCCGTGGTCGGGCTGATTGCGGCGTTTCCGCCCGAACTCGTGCTGGCGGTGGCCGGCCTGGCGCTGCTGGGCACGATCGGCGGCGGGCTGGCGCTGGCGATGCAGGACGAACACAGCCGCGAGCCGGCGCTCGTCACCTACCTCGTCACGGCCAGCGGCCTCACGCTGGGCGGGGTGGGGGCGGCGTTCTGGGGTGTCGTGGCCGGCGCGCTGGCGCTGGCGGTGCAGCGGCTGCGCCGCTGACGCTGCAGGCCCGAGCCCGCGGGCCTGTGCGAAAGTCGCACCTGACGGAGGATCTGCCCGTGAGACTGCTGTTTGTCGCCGACCCGCTCGAGAGCTTCAAGCCCTACAAGGATTCGACTTTCGCGATGATGCGCGAGGCCCAGCGGCGCGGGCACGAGGTCTGGGCCTGCGAGCCCGCCGACCTGACCTGGCGGCGCGGCGGTCATGTCGTCGCACGGCGCGCGCGCGCGATCACCCTGACCGGCGACCTGCAGCACTGGTTCCACATGGCCAGCGAGGGCGAGCTGGTGCTGGCGCAGACGCAGGCGGTGCTGATGCGCAAGGATCCACCGTTCGACAGCGAGTACTTCTACGCCACCCATCTGCTCGGCCAGGCCGAGCGCGAAGGCGCACGCGTCTTCAACCGGCCCGCGGCGCTGCGCGAACACCCCGAGAAGCTGGCCATCCTCGAGTTCGCGGACCTCATCGCGCCCACGCTCGTGACGCGCAGCGCCGAAGCCGTGCGCGCCTTCCATGACGAGCAGCGCGACATCGTGCTCAAGCCGCTGGACGGCATGGGCGGCATGGGCATCTTCCGCGTCGGCCCGGACGGGCTCAACCTGGGCGCCATCATCGAGACGCTCAATGCCGGCGGTGCACGCACATTGATGGCGCAGCGCTACCTGCCGGAGATCGCCGCCGGGGACAAGCGCGTGCTGCTGATCGGGGGCGAGCCGGTGCCCTACTGCCTGGCGCGCATTCCGCAGGGCAGCGAGATCCGCGGCAACCTGGCCGTCGGGGGCAAGGGCGTTGCGCAGCCGCTGTCGGAGAGCGACTGGCGCCTCGCCCGCGCGCTGGCCCCGGTGCTGGCCGCGCGCGGGCTGCTGTTGGTGGGGTTGGACGTGATCGGCGAGCGCATCACCGAGATCAACGTCACCAGCCCCACCTGCTTCCAGGAGATCGCACAGCAGACGGGCTTCGATGTGGCGGCGATGTTCATCGACGCGCTCGAGGCGGCACTGCG
>JADZCL010000209.1 GCA_020851615.1 Rubrivivax sp. | reverse complement strand
CCTTCGCGCAGCGTGCCCGTCAGGCCCGCGCCCAGGCGCTCCTCGAGCTCGACGAGATTGACCCAACGGCCCTTGACCTTGACCATCGAGTCCTCGCGTCCGGCAAAGCGCCAGCTGCCGGCCTCGGTCCGCAGGAAGAGGTCGGCCGGGCAGAAGCGCCCGTCGCGGAAGCTGTCGGCCTGTGCGGCTGGGCGGTCGAGGTAGCCCAACGCCTGCATCGGGCTGCGGATGAGCAGCCGCGTGGGCGTGCCCGCAGCCACCGCCGCCGGGTCCAGCGGCTCAATCTCGGTCCCCGGTGAGGGGTGCAGGGCATCGTCGCCCTCGGCGGCGGTTAGCACCAGCACCAGCACTTCGGAGGCGCCGTAGCCGTCGATCATCGGCAGCCCGGTCGCCTCGCGCCAGGCCTTGCGCAGGCTGGCGGGCAGGGCCTCGCCGGCGGAGACGCACATGCGCACGCCCGCCGCCGGCACGGCCGGCGCGCGGCCGTCGTGCAGCAGCGCGCGGTAGAGCGAGGGCACGCTGAAGAGGATGGTCGGCCGGCGCGCGGCGATCGTGGCCGCCACCGATTCGGGCGTGGGCCATTGCGGATCGAGGATCAGCGTGGCGCCCAGGCGCAGCCCGGCCAGCAGCAGGTTGGTCAACGGATAGGCGAAGAAGAGCTTGGAGCTGGCGAACAGGCGGTCGTCGGCGCGGATGCCCATGCGCTCGGCCGAGATGCGCGCCACTTCGTGCACACAGCGGTGCGCATGCACGACGGCCTTGGGCTTGCCCGACGTGCCCGAGGTGTGCAGCCAGAACGCCGGCGTGTCGGGGTCGACGAGCGTCGGCGCAATGGGCTCGGCTGCCGCCACCAGGCTGCGCCCCTCGGCCAGCGTGATCAGGCGTGTGCGCCAGGGCTCGGGAGTGTCGGCATCGGACTCGGCGACGATGACGTTGAAGCCGGCTTCCTCCAGTGTGTAGTGCCACTCGGGCGTGGGGATGCGTGGGTTCACGCCCACGGCCACGCCGCCGGCCCAGAGCGTGCCCAGCCAGCAGACGATCCAGTCCAGGCCGTCGGGCAGCTTGACGGCGACGCGATCGCCGCGACGCAGGCCGCGTGCGCGCCACGCGGCGGCCGCGCGGCCGACGCGCTCGCGCAGTTCGCCGTAGGTCAGCCGCTCGTCGCCGCATTCGACGGCAACGCGATCGTCCGGATGCCCATCCAGCAGCAGCTGCGCGGCGTTGAGCGGCGTGCCCGAGGCGGCCGTCTCCGGGGCACTGAAGAGGCCGGCCTTGTTCGTGCGCCAGCGCCCGAGCTCGGTGCGCAGGAGCTGCGCGTGCTCGCGTTCCTCGGCGGCGAGCTCGTCGTTCAGGCGCCGTTCGGTCGAGCCCGCGGCGCTGCGCTGCGCGCGCTCGTCGTAGAACGCCGCGGCGCGCTCCTCGAGGGCGATCGCGAGTTCGAACAAGTCCTCGGCGCCGCGCGGGGTCGTGGCCAGGCCCGCGTAGACCGCAGCGGTCTCGAGGCGGAAGTCGGGCGCGGGGTTCTGCGGCTCGAGGTGGTAGCGGCGTGCCAGCGTCTCCATGTGCTCGCCCTCCATCACCGCGAAGCGGCCAAAGAGCGCGCGCAACTCGGCGTCCTCACAGTCGACGGCAGCGCGCTGGTAGAAGGCGCGGCCGCCGAGCTCGATCTCGAACGCGGTGCGCACGGCCGCCAGCGCCGCCGCGTCGGCGGCCACGGGCGTGTCGGCGCGCTCGATCAGCTGGAGCTTGCCGCTGCAGTGCGGGCAACGGCCGTAGGGAAAGGCGAAGCCCTCGCTGCGCTTGCCGCAGCCGGTGCAATGCCACTGCACGGTCTGGCCGGCGCAGCAGATGTAGGCGTCATCGGACTGATCGGCCAGCGGCTGGTGGCATTTGGGGCAGAGCATCGTCGGGCGGTCCATGTCGTATCCGGATCGTTGGGCGAGCGTCGACTCGGGGCAAGGGGGATGCGTGCGGCGTGGTTCGGCGCGACGCACAGGGCCGGCCACGGGGCGGCGCGAGCATAGCGGCGCAGGGCGTGGCCGGGGCAGGCAATCGCCGCTGCACGTGCTTTGCGCTGCGATCCGTTGACACAGCGCAATGCCGCGCGTGCATCGTCGCGCCTGCGGCGCACCGCTACAGTTGCGCCCTTGTCACGAAGCCCCAGCATGCCCTCCAAGACCCGCAGCGCCGCCTCGCCGCCGCCCACCGCCACCGCCTCCACCGCCCCTGCGACGCCGCGCAAGCGCACACCGCGTCCCGCGGTTGCACCCGCTGCGCCCAAGCCGCGGACGGCGCAGAAATCGCAGACACCGCAGACACCGCAGACACCGCAGACACCGCAGACGGCCGCGCCGCGCAAGGCCAAGCGCAGCACCGCTGCGGCGGCGCCTGCCAAGCGCGTGGTGCCGGCCAAGTCCCCCGGTGCCGCGGCAGGCGCCAGCAAGCCGAGGAAGCGCCCTGCGGCCGCACCCGCAGCACGTGCCGCGGCGGAGATCCCGGTTGCGGCGCAGGTCGTGATCGAGCCGCCCGCCGATGGCGGCGTGTTTGGCTTCCATGCGGTCGTCGTGCCGGGTGAAGAAACGGCCACCGTCGAGTTGCGCAACGCCTACCCCGGAACGGCGTCATGTACATGCCTGGACTTTGCGCTCTCCGAGCATGCCGACTGTGCGCATGTGCAGGCGCTGGGCGCCTACCTGCAGGCCGACGCGCAGCGTGCGGCCGCGTTTGCGCGGGGGCCGCAAGTGCCGGGCAGCCGTGTCGCGTTGCTGCATGGCGCACGCTGGCGGCCGCTGTGGCTGCCGGGCCGCGAATGCCCGGCCGCACTCGAGGAGGCGGCCGAGCGCTGGCTCGGCGTCCCGCCCGATGCCCTCGACGAGCAGGCTCTGCCGCAGCTGTTGCGCGCAGCACGCGCAGCCGGTCACGAGCTGCAGGTGGACGAGGGCGTGTGGGCGCACCTGGCCGCCGAGCGCGATGCCCGGGCGCGCCTGCTGCGGCTGGAGGCACTGTGTGCGCAGGGGCAGCCGGGCACCGTGCTGCCGGAGCTGGCGCAGCCGGATGCGCCTGCGCTGCTGCCGCTGCAATGGGAGGCGGCGCTGTTCGCGGTCTGCGCCGGGCGCTGCATCCTGGCTG
>JADZCL010000208.1 GCA_020851615.1 Rubrivivax sp. | reverse complement strand
CCCGGGAAGGCGATCAGGATGCCGACCATGGTGAGCTGCAGGATCAGGAAGGGGATGGCGCCCTTGTAGATCTGCATCGTCGTCACCGGGGCCATGGTCTTGCCGGTCACGGCGTCGACATAGGGCTTGTCCGGCGCCACCGAGCGCAGGTAGAAGAGGGCAAAGCCAAAGGGCGGGTGCATGAACGAGGTCTGCATGTTCACCGCCAGCAGCACCGCGAACCAGACGAGGTCGATGCCCATCTTCTCGGCGATCGGGGCCAGTACCGGCACGACGATGAAGGACAGCTCGAAGAAGTCCAGGAAGAAGGCCAGCAGGAAGACCAGCACGTTCACGAAGATCAGGAAGCCCAGGGTGCCCCCGGGCAGCTTGCCCAGCAGGTGCTCGACCCAGACCGGCCCGTCGGCGGCCTGGAAGACCATGCTGAAGACCGTCGCCCCCACGAGGATGAACATCACGAAGGACGAGAGCTTGGTCGTCGTGGTGAGTGCCTGGCGCAGCAGCTTCATGTCGATGCGCCGGCGCAGGGCGGCCATCACCAGGGCGCCCATCGCACCCATCGCCCCGCCCTCGGTGGGTGTGGCCACGCCCAGGAAGATGGTGCCCAGCACGAGGAAGATCAGCAGCAGCGGCGGGATCAGCACGAAGGTCACGCGCTCGGCCAGCGCCGACAGCAGGCGCAGGCGGGCAACGCGGTTGACCACGGCGATCAGCCAGGCGAAGAAGACGCCGCTGCACATGGCGACGACGATCTTCTCGTCCTTGGCGACGAACTCGACCAGCTCGCCCTTCCACCAGGTGTGCACGGCCTCCATGTGCTCGGCCGTGTAGACGGCCACCAGCGTGGACAGCAGGGCGAGCACGGCCAGCGACAGGTAGCCGGTGCGGCCGCTGGCCTCGCGGAAGGTGCGCGCCTCGGGTGGCAGCGCCGGCACGGTGGCGGGCTTGAACACGGCCAGCACGAAGACCCAGGCGATGTACAGCCCCATCAGCGCAAAGCCGGGAATGAAGGCGCCCTTGTAGAGGTCGCCCACGCTGCGGCCCATCTGGTCGGCCAGGACGATCAGCACGAGCGAGGGCGGGATGATCTGCGCCAGCGTGCCCGAGGCGGCGATGACGCCGCTGGACAGGCTGCGGGAATAGCCATAGCGCAGCATGATGGGCATGGAGATCAGGCCCATCGAGATCACCGAGGCAGCCACCACGCCGGTGGTGGCAGCCAGCATCGCCCCGACGAGGACGACCGCCAGTGCCAGTCCGCCACGCAGCGGTCCGAACACCTGGCCGACGGTCTCGAGCAGGTCTTCGGCCATGCCGCTGCGCTCGAGAATCAGCCCCATGAGCGTGAAGAAGGGCACCGCGAGCAGCGTCTCGTTGCCCATGATGCCCACCAGGCGCAGCGGCAGCACGGTCAGGATCGCGGAGGGGAAGATGTCCAGCTCGACCCCGATGAAGCCGAACAGCAGCCCGCAGGCGCCCAGGCTGAAGGCGACGGGGAAGCCCAGGATCAGGAACAGGATCAGGCCCCCGAACATGAGGGGGGCGAAGTTGGCGGCGAGGAAGCTCATGCTCGGGCTGGGCGCACGGCCTCAGTGGGTCAGGGGCGCAGCGCCGGCCTGCTGGCGGCGCAACTCCTCGGCCAGGTCTTGCTCGGCCGACTTCTTGCTGCGCGGCTCGGTCGGGTCCGGACCCTGGCCGCGCAGGAAGGCGATGCACTTGATCAGCTCGGACCCGCACTGCAGCAGCAACAGCCCGATGCCCAGCGGGATTGCCACCCACACCGGCCAGCGCAGCAGCCCGCCGGGGTTGGGCGACATTTCACCGGAGGTGATCTTCTCCAGCACCAGCGGCGTGCACAGGTAGAGCAGGGTGATGCACAGCGGGGTGAGGAAGAGCGCGTAGCCCAGCACGTCGATCCACACGCGCAGCCGCTTCGAGAGGCGGTGGTTGAGCACGTCGATGCGCACGTGATCGCCCTGCAGCAGCGTGAAGCCGGCGGCGATCAGGAAGGACCAGGCGAACAGATACCACTGCACCTCGAGGTAGGCATTGGAGCTGTAGTTGAACGCCTTGCGCACCACCGCGTTGAGCGCGCTGATGGCGGTGGCGGCCATGATCAGCCAGATCGCGTGGCGGCCGACGAAAGCGTTGAGCCGGTCTATGGCACGGGACAGACTGAGCAGCGCTTGCATCGGGAGGCCTCGCTGGAGGGGTTGCGTCGCGGGCTTTGGTGGCCCCACCCCCCGCGCCCGCGAACGGGTACCGGCCGGTGTCGATGGCGCGCGATTGTAGAGAGGCCCTGGCGACCCCATGCCGGGGTCAACACCGATCGACGTCGCCCGCGCCGGGGCGTGCCGGCGCCGATGCGGCGCAGCCTCAGCGGGCCTTGGCGTGCGGACTCACGTAGTCGCCGACCTTGGTGCGGAAGGCCACGTTGAGCCGGTTCCAGCCGTTGATGGCGATGATGGCCATGGTCAGGTCCACCAGCGCCTTCTCGTCGAACTGGGTGCGCGCCTGCGCGTAGACGTCGTCGGGGACGTCGTGCAGGTCGGCGATCTTCGTCACGGCTTCGGTCCAGGCCAGCGCGGCGCGCTCGCGTGCGCTGTAGCAGGGTGCGTCACGCCAGACCGGCAGCAGGTAAAGGCGCTGCTCGGTCTCGCCCATGGCGCGGGCGTCCTTGGTGTGCATGTCCAGGCACCAGGCGCAGCCGTTGATCTGCGAGGCGCGCGACTTGACCAACT
>JADZCL010000207.1 GCA_020851615.1 Rubrivivax sp. | reverse complement strand
GGTTCGATGCTCGGCTCAGGCGCCGTGATCGTGATGAACGACAGCCGCTGCATGGTCCGCAGCCTGCTGCGCCTGGACTACTTCTACATGCACGAGAGCTGCGGCCAGTGCACGCCCTGCCGCGAAGGCACAGGCTGGCTGTGGCGGATCGTCGACCGCATCGAACATGGCCAGGGTCGGCCCGAGGATCTGGACCTGCTGGACTCGGTGGCCGGCAACATCAAGGGCCACACCATCTGTGCGCTCGGCGACGCGGCGGCGATGCCGGTGCAGGCGATGCTCAAGCATTTCCGCGACGAGTTCCTTCATCACATCGAACACAAGACCTGCCTGGTCAAGCAGACCGCATGAGCACGCAGGGGCCCACCATGATCGAAATCGAACTCGACGGCCGCAAGGTCAGCGTCGCGCCGGGCAGCATGGTGATGCATGCAGCCGAGGCGCTGGGCACCTACATCCCGCACTTCTGCTACCACAAGAAGCTCTCGATCGCTGCCAACTGCCGCATGTGCCTGGTCGAGGTCGAGAAGGCGCCCAAGCCCATGCCCGCCTGTGCCACCCCGGTCACGCAGGGCATGGTCGTGCACACGAAGAGCGTGAAGGCGCTCTCGGCGCAGAAGGGGGTGATGGAGTTCCTGCTCATCAACCACCCGCTGGACTGCCCCATCTGCGACCAGGGCGGCGAGTGCCAGCTGCAGGATCTGGCCGTCGGTTACGGCGCCAGCGGCACGCGCTACGTCGAGGAGAAGCGCGTTGTCGTGCCCAAGGACGTGGGCCCGCTCATCAGCACGAACGAGATGACGCGCTGCATCCACTGCACACGCTGCGTGCGCTTCGGCCAGGAAGTGGCCGGGGTCATGGAGCTGGGCATGCAGAACCGCGGCGAACTCGCCGAGATCGTCAGCTTCGTCGGGCGCAGCGTGGACAGCGAGCTCTCGGGCAACATGATCGATATCTGCCCCGTAGGCGCACTCACGAGCAAGCCTTTCCGCTACAGCGCGCGCACTTGGGAGCTGTCGCGGCGCAAGAGCGTGAGTCCGCACGACAGCACCGGAGCGAACCTGGTCGTGCAGATCAAGGCCAACCGCGTCAAGCGCGTGGTGCCGCTGGACAACGAGGATGTCAACGAGTGCTGGATTGCCGACCGCGACCGCTTTTCCTACGAGGCGCTGGAGAGCGAGCAGCGCCTGACGCAGCCCATGCTGAAGGAAGAGGGACAGTGGAGGCCCGTTGACTGGAACACTGCGCTGACCTACGTGGCCGATGGCCTGCAGCGCGTGAAGGCCGAGTTCGGGGCGGGCGGCATCGGGGCCGTCGGCAGCCCGCGCGCCACGATCGAGGAGCTGCATCTGCTGGCCCGCGTCACCCGCGGACTGGGTAGCGACAATGTTGATGTCCGCAGCCGCCATGCGCAGGCCGGCAACCTCGCCGGGGCCGGCAAGGCGCGCTGGCTCGGCACGTCGATCGCGTCGCTGTCGACGCTCGAGCGCGTTTTCGTGATCGGCTCCTTCCTGCGCAAGGATCATCCGCTGTTCGCGCAGCGCATCCGCCAGGCAGCACGCCGCGGGGCGCAGGTGCACAGCCTGCACGCCGTGCACGATGACTGGGCGCTGCCGCTGGGCTCGGCGATGACCGCGGCGCCTTCGGCGTGGCCGGCGGCGCTGGCCGAGGTGGCCGCCGCGATCGCTGCGGCCAAGGACTTGCCGGCGCCGGTCGAGGTGGCTGCCGCACCGCGTGCGCAGGCGCAGGCGATCGCCACCTCGCTGCTCACGGGTGAGCGCAAGGCCCTGCTGCTTGGCAATGCCGCGGCCCAGCATCCACAGGCGGCGCAACTGCTTGCCCTGGCGCAGTGGATCGCGCAGGCTAGCGGCGCCAGCGTGGGCTATCTCGGAGACGGCGCCAATGCCGTCGGTGCGCAACTCGTTGGTGCGGTGCCGCAGGCCGATGGCCTGTGTGCTGCGCAGATGCTCGCGCAGCCCATGAAGGCGCTGCTCCTGCTGGACGTCGAGCCGCTGCTGGATGGCGCCGATGCGGCCGCCGCCAAGGCCGCGCTCGCGGGCTCTGGCCTGGTGGTCGGGCTCACCGCCTGGAAGGATGCGCTTGCCGACGTTGCCGACGTGCTGTTGCCGATCGCACCCTTTACCGAGACCTCGGGCACCTACGTCAATGCCGAGGGGCGGGCGCAGAGCTTCGTTGGCGTCGTCAGACCGCACGGCGAGGCGCGTCCGGCGTGGAAAGTCTTGCGGGTGCTTGGCAACCTGCTCGGCTTGTCCGGTTTCGACTACGAGAGCAGCGAGCAGGTGCGTGACGAAGCCCTGGGTGATCCGGCCGCCCTTGCGGAGCGCCTCAGCAACGACGCCGCTGCCAGCGCCCTGGCCGCATCGAGCCTTGCCGTCGCGGCGGCCGGTGGCCTGGAACGCGTGGCCGATGTGCCGATCTACGCCACCGATTCGCTCGTGCGCCGTGCACCCGCACTGCAACTGACCGCCGACGCGCGTGCGCCGCAGGTCGGACTGCCCACAGCCGTGTGGCAGCAACTGGGGCTGGCCGAGGGCGACCGGGTGCTGGTGGCGCAGGGACAGGCTGCCGTGGTGCTGCCAGCCCGTCTCGAGCCCACGCTCGATGCGCGCAGCGTGCGAGTCGCCGCCGGCCATCCGGCGACGCAGGTGCTGGGCCCGATGTTCGGGCCGCTGACGGTCGAGAAGGCCTGAGCGAGGCGCGTCATGTTCGAACCCCTGCACCAATACGCCAACGCCGCCATCGGCGTCGGGCCGTGGCTCGTGATCTGGAGCCTGATCAAGATCATCGTCCTCGTTGCCCCGCTGATGGGTTGCGTCGCCTACCTGACGCTGTGGGAACGCAAGGGCATCGGCTGGACGCAGATCCGACCCGGCCCCAATCGCGTCGGTCCCTATGGCCTGCTGACGCCCATCGCCGATGCGGTCAAGCTGGTCTTCAAGGAGATCATCCGCCCGACTGCGGCCTACAAGAGCCTGTTCTTCATCGGCCCGGTGATGACCATCATGCCGGCGCTCGTCGCCTGGGCGGTGATCCCGTTCGGGCCCGAGGTGGCGCTGGCCAACGTCAACGCCGGCCTGCTGTTCCTGATGGCGGTGACCTCGCTCGAGGTCTACGGCGTGATCATCGCCGGCTGGGCGAGCAACTCCAAGTACGCGCTGCTGGGTGCACTGCGGGCGACGGCGCAGATGGTTTCCTACGAGATCGCGATGGGTTTCGCGCTCGTCATCGTGCTGATGGTCGCCGGCAGCATGAACATGACCGACATCGTCATGAGCCAGGGCCGCGGCCGCTTTGCCGACATGGGGGCGGGCTTCCTGTCGTGGAACTGGCTGCCGCTGCTGCCGGTCTTCGTCGTCTACTTCATCTCGGGCCTGGCGGAGACCAACCGCCACCCCTTCGACGTCGTCGAGGGCGAGTCGGAGATCGTTGCCGGTCACATGATCGAGTATTCGGGGATGTCGTTTGCGATGTTCTTCCTCGCCGAGTACGCGAACATGATCCTCGTCTCGATGATCGCCGTGCTGCTCTTTCTGGGTGGCTGGCTGCCGCCGGTCGAGTTCCTGTCCTTCATCCCGGGCTGGATCTGGCTCGGGGCCAAGGTCTTCGTCGTGGTCACCATGTTCCTGTGGGTGCGGGCCTCTTTCCCGCGCTTTCGCTATGACCAGATCATGCGCCTGGGCTGGAAGGTCTTCATCCCGGTGACGCTGGTCTGGCTGGTGCTGGTGGGTCTGTGGATCCAGTCGCCGTTCAACATCTGGAAGTGAGCCGGGAGCCGCCATGTCGCTGACTGCCGTCAAGGACCTCTTATCCAGCTTCATGCTCACCGAGCTGTTCAAGGGGCTGATGATCACCGGCAAGCACTTCCTCTCGCCGCACATCACCGTGCAGTTCCCGGAGGAGAAGACGCCGCTGTCGCCGCGCTTTCGCGGCCTGCACGCGCTGCGCCGCTACGACAACGGGGAGGAGCGCTGCATCGCCTGCAAGCTGTGCGAGGCCGTGTGCCCCGCGATGGCGATCACGATCGAGTCCGACCAGCGTGCCGACGGCACGCGGCGCACCACGCGCTACGACATCGACCTGACCAAGTGCATCTTCTGCGGCTTCTGCGAGGAGAGCTGCCCGGTCGATTCGATCGTCGAGACGCACATATTCGAATACCACGGCGAGAAGCGCGGCGACCTCTACTTCACGAAGGACATGCTGCTGGCCGTGGGCGACCGCTACGAGAAGGAGATCGCAAAGCGTCGGGAGGCCGACGCGAAGTACCGCTGATCACCGGCTGCAGCGCACGTGTGGCGGCCGCCGCCTTACGTGCGCACAGGTGCAAGAACCATTCATGAACACGATCACCGCCTTCTTCTATGTCTTCTCGGCCGTGCTGCTGTTCGCGGCACTGCGCGTCATCACGGCGCGCAATACGGTGCACGCGACGCTGTACCTGGTGCTCGCGTTCTTCAACGCGGCTGGCGTCTGGATGCTGCTGCGTGCGGAGTTCCTCGCCATCGTGCTCATGCTGGTCTACGTCGGTGCGGTGATGGTCCTCTTCCTGTTCGTCGTGATGATGCTCGACATCCGCAACGAGCAATTCCGCGAGGGTTTCTGGAGGCACTTCCCGCTGGCCGCGATGATTGGCGTGGTCATTGCCCTGGAGATGGCCTTCGTGCTGATGCGTGGCTTCCAGCCTTCGCAGGCGCCGACGCCCGATGCCAAGGCACTGGAGATGGGCAACTCCCGCCTGCTCGGGATCGAGCTCTACACCCACTACCTCTATCCGCTGCAGATTGCCGGCGTGCTGCTGCTGGTGGCCATCATTGCGGCGATCACGCTCACGCTGCGCCAGCGCAAGGACTCGCGCTACATCAACCCGTCGCAGCAGGTCCGCGTCAAGGCTGCGGATCGCATGCGGCTCGTGAAGATCGCACCCGTGGTCGATGCGCCATCCGATGCGCAGGCCGCCTCGGTGGGCAAGGAAGGAGGGGCGTCGTGATGGGTCCGCTCACACTCGGACACTACCTGTCGCTCGGGGGCATGCTGTTTGCACTCGCCGTGGTGGGCATCTTCCTGAACCGGCGCAACCTGATCGTGCTGCTGATGGCCATCGAGCTGATGCTGCTGGCGGTCAACATGAATTTCGTCGCCTTCTCGCACTTCCTGGGCGACATGGCCGGGCAGGTGTTCGTTTTCTTCATCCTGACCGTGGCCGCCGCCGAGTCGGCCATCGGCCTGGCAATCCTGGTCGTGCTGTTTCGCAGCCGTACCTCGGTCGATGCCGCCGAGTTGGATGAGCTGAAGGGTTGATCATGGCGTCCGGCATCTCGCAGAACCTCCTTCTCACCATCGCCCTGGCGCCACTGGCCGGGGCGATCGTGGCCGGTCTCTTCGGCTGGCTGGTCGGCCGCCGCGGCGCGCACAGCGTCACCATCCTGGGCGTGCTGGTGTCCTTCGTCTGCTCGGCGATGGTGCTGCAGCAGGTGCTGGAGGGCGCGCGCTTCGCAGGCACGATCTACGAGTGGGCGGTGCTTGGCGGTCTGAAGATGGAAGTCGGCTTCCTCGTCGATGGCCTGACCGCGATGATGATGGTCGTCGTCACCTTCGTCTCGCTGATGGTGCACATCTACACCATCGGCTACATGGCCGACGACCCGGGCTACCAGCGCTTCTTCGCCTACATCAGCCTGTTCACGTTCTCGATGCTCATGCTGGTCATGAGCAACAACTTCCTGCAGCTCTTCTTCGGCTGGGAGGCGGTGGGGCTCGTGTCTTACCTGCTGATCGGCTTCTGGTTCAAGAAACCGACTGCGATCTTCGCCAACCTCAAGGCCTTTGTCGTCAACCGCGTCGGCGATTTCGGCTTCATCCTGGGCATCGGCCTGATCGTCGCCTACGCCGGAACCTTGAACTACGCCGAGGCCTTTGCCAAGGGCGGTGAGCTTGCCGGTCTGGGCTTCCCCGGCACCGACTGGTCGCTCATCACCGTCACCTGCGTCTGCCTGTTCATCGGTGCCATGGGCAAGAGCGCGCAGTTCCCGCTGCACGTCTGGCTGCCCGACTCGATGGAAGGCCCGACGCCGATCTCGGCGCTGATCCACGCCGCAACGATGGTGACGGCGGGCATCTTCATGGTTGCGCGCATGTCGCCGCTGTTCGAGCTCTCGGATACGGCACTCAACTTCGTGCTCGTGATCGGTGCCATCACGGCGCTGTTCATGGGCTTCCTGGGCGTCATCCAGAACGACATCAAGCGCGTCATCGCCTATTCGACGCTTTCGCAGTTGGGTTACATGACGGTTGCGCTGGGCGCCTCGGCGTACTCGGTGGCGGTGTTCCATCTGATGACGCATGCCTTCTTCAAGGCGCTGCTGTTCCTGGGCGCGGGCTCGGTGATCATCGGCATGCACCATGATCAGGACATCCGCAACATGGGCGGGCTGCGCAAGTACATGCCCATTACCTGGATCACGGCCCTGCTGGGCAGTCTGGCGTTGATCGGCACGCCCTTCTTTTCGGGCTTCTTCTCCAAAGACAGCATCATCCTGGCCGCGGGTGCAAGCCGCCTGCCGGGTGCGGCCTTTGCCCAGTTCGCGGTGCTGGCCGGTGTCTTCGTGACGGCCTTCTATTCCTTCCGCATGTACTTCCTCGTCTTCCACGGCGAGGAGCGCTTCCGCCACAAGCCCTTCCCCGGCGAACACGACCATGCCGATGCGCACGGCCACGTCCACGTGCACGAGCCGCCCGGGGTCGTGTGGTGGCCGCTGGTGCTGCTGGCCATCCCCTCGGTCGTGATCGGCTACATGACGATGGCGCCGCTGTTGGTGGGCGATTTCTTCAAGGACAGCATCTTCGTCGACGGTGCCCGGCATGGCGCGATGGCCGAGGTGGGCAAGCACGCCGGACACGCGCTGGAAATGGCCTTGCATGGTTTCAGCGGCCTGCCGTTCTGGCTGGCCCTTGCGGGGGTCGTCACCGCGTGGTTGTTCTACCTGAAGGCGCCGGCGATCCCGGTGGCGCTGGACAAGGCGCTCAAGCCGCTGCGCGTGATCCTCGAGCAGAAGTACTACATGGACTGGTTCAACGAGAACGTGATTGCGCGCGGCGCGCGCCTCATCGGTACCGGCCTGTGGAAGGGTGGAGACCAGGCGGTCATCGACGGCGTCCTCATCAACGGATCGGCCCGCGTCGTCGGGGCTTTCGCGGGCCTGCTGCGGCTGGTGCAGACGGGTCAGCTCTACTGGTATGCGCTGGCGATGGCGCTGGGCGTCTTCGGCCTGCTGACGTGGCGCCTGTGGCCATTCCTGAGTGCGGCGCTTTGAAGCGCAGGCGGACGAACGGCATAGAGAGAGAACAATGGGTCTGCTGAGCCTTGCCATCTGGGTTCCGATCGCCACCGGCGTGCTGCTGCTGGCCATCGGTCGTGATCACAACGCCGGCACCGTGCGCGTGCTGGCACTGGTCGGGTCGATCGCATCCTTCATCGTCACACTGCCGCTGATCAGCCGCTTCGACTACACGACGGCGGCGCTGCAGTTCGTCGAGAAGCACGCCTGGGTCGAGCGCTTCAACGTCAACTACCACCTTGGCGTGGATGGGCTGTCGGTGTGGTTCGTCCTGCTGACGGCCTTCATCACCGTCATCGTGGTCGTCGCGGGCTGGGAAGTCATCACCGAGAAGGTTGCGCAGTACATGGCGGCCTTCCTGATCCTCTCGGGGCTGATGGTGGGCGTCTTCTGCGCCGCCGACGGCGTGCTCTTCTACATCTTCTTCGAGGGCACGCTGATCCCGATGTACATCATCATCGGCGTGTGGGGCGGGCCGCGGCGGGTCTACGCGGCGTTCAAGTTCTTTCTCTACACGTTCGCGGGCTCGCTGCTGATGCTGGTGGCCCTGATGTACCTGTACTTCAAGTCCGGCGGCAGCTTCTCGATCGCCGATTGGCACAAGCTGCCGCTGTCGCTCACCGAGCAGACCATCCTCTTCTTCGCTTTCCTCGCCGCCTTCTCGGTCAAGGTGCCGATGTGGCCGGTGCACACCTGGCTGCCCGATGCCCACGTCGAGGCACCGACCGGCGGCTCGGTCGTGCTGGCGGCGATCATGCTGAAGCTGGGGGCCTACGGCTTCCTGCGCTTCTCGATGCCGATTGCGCCCGACGCCGCGCACAAGTACGCGTGGTTCATGATCACGCTCAGCCTGGTGGCGATCATCTATATCGGCCTGGTTGCGCTGGTGCAGAAGGACATGAAGAAGCTGGTCGCCTACAGCTCGGTGGCGCACATGGGTTTCGTGACGCTGGGTTTCTTCATCTTCAACGACCTCGGCGTGAGCGGAGCCATCGTGCAGATGATTGCGCACGGCTTCGTTTCCGGGGCGATGTTCCTCGTCATCGGCGTACTCTATGACCGCGTGCACAGCCGCGAGATCGCGGCCTACGGCGGCGTCTTCAACTCGATGCCACGCTTTGGCCCGTTCGTGATCCTGTTTGCGATGGCCAACTGCGGGTTGCCGGGCACGGCAGGCTTCGTCGGCGAATGGATGGTGATCCTCGGCGCCGTGAAGTACAACTTCTGGATCGGCGTGCTGACCGCCACCGCGCTGATCTCCGGCGCCGCGTACACGCTGTGGATGGTCAAGCGCGTCTACTTCGGTGACGTGGCCAATGCCGACGTGCGCGCCATGCCCGACCTCAACGCGCGGGAGTTCCTGGTTCTCTCCGTGCTCGCCGTGGCCGTGCTCTGGATGGGCCTGCAGCCCAAGCCGTTCACCGACGTCATGCAGGTGTCGGTGACCGAGCTGTTGCGCCACGTGGCGATCTCCAAGCTGAACTGAAGACGGCGCCCCATCATGAGCACCCTGAACTGGACCGTCATCCAACCCGAAGCCTGGCTGCTGCTGGGCGCCTGCGTGGTCACGCTGGCCGACCTCTTCGTCAAGGATCCGCAGCGCGGCCCGACTTTCTGGCTCAGCCAGGCGGTGGCTGCGCTGTACGCCTGGCTGCACCTGGACGCGTTCGCCGCCGGCGATACCGCCTACGGCCTCTCGGCGATGGTCGTGGCCGATCCGCTGGGGCACCTGCTGGCGGGATTTGGCGCCATTGCGGTGATGACCTGCATGGCCTATGCGCGGCCGACGCTGGCCGCGCGCGAGATGAACAAGGGCGAGTTCTATGCGCTGAGCCTGTTCGTGCTGCTGGGCATCGGGGTCATGTGCTCGGCCAACAACTTCCTCGTCGTCTACCTGGGTCTGGAGGTGATGAGCCTGTCGCTCTACGCGCTGGTTGCCTTGCGCCGTGCGCACGTGGCGGCCACCGAGGCGGCCATGAAGTACTTCGTCCTCGGCGCGCTGGCCAGCGGCTTCCTGCTCTACGGCCTGTCGATGATGTACGGCGCGACCGGGACGCTGGAGATCCCGCGCGTGTTCGAGCAGATCGCCACCGGTCGCATCAACAAGGAAGTGCTGGTGCTGGGCACCGTGTTCGTGGTGGCTGGCCTGGGCTTCAAGTTCGGTGCCGTGCCCTTCCACATGTGGGTGCCCGATGTCTACCAGGGTGCGCCGACGTCGATCACCCTGCTCGTTGGCAGTGCGCCCAAGCTGGCCGCATTCGCGATCACGATCCGCCTGCTGGTGGAGGGCATGCTCGGGCTGGCGATGGACTGGCAGCCCATGCTGGTCGTGCTGGGGGCGGCGTCCCTGGTGGTGGGCAATGTGGCCGCCATCGCGCAGACCAACCTCAAGCGCATGCTGGCGTATTCGACGATTTCGCAGGTCGGCTTCGTCCTGCTTGGCCTGGCCGCCGGTGTCGTCAGCGGCAACACGCTGTCCGCGGGCAACGCCTACAGCTCGGCGCTGTTCTACATCGTGACCTACGTCTTGACCACGCTGGGCAGCTTCGGCGTCATCATGTTCCTCTCGCGGCAGGGCTTCGAGGCCGAGCGGATCGAGGACTACGCCGGTCTCAACAGCCGCAGTCCCTGGGCCGCAGGCGTGATGGCGGTGTTTCTGTTCTCGCTGGCCGGAGTGCCGCCGATGGTGGGCTTCTACGCCAAGCTCGCGATCCTGCAGGCGCTGGTGACGACCAACGTCGTCGGCTACATCATGCTGGCCGTCTTCGCGGTCGTGATGTCGCTGGTGGGCGCGTTCTACTACCTGCGCGTCGTGAAGGTGATGTACTTCGACAAGCCCAAGGCGGTCGAGCCAGCGCTGGTGCGCGGCGGCGGCGTGACCGCGCTGCTGGCGGTGAACGGATTGCTCGTGCTGGGCCTGGGTCTGCTGCCCGGTGGCCTGATGGCAATGTGCCGCGACGCCATCGTCAAGGCGTTGGCGGGCTGAGTCATGGCTTGCTTGACCCGTGCCCCCTGGTTTGCAGGGAGCGCCCCCCGCCTGGGGGTGTGAGGACGCCAGGCTGCATCGGCGCCAGGATCGGGGTCAGCCTATGATCGCTCCATGAAAGTGCTGGACCTGCGCTGCACCAATGGCCATGGCTTCGAAGGCTGGTTCGGATCCGAGGACGACTTCGTGCGCCAGCGCGAGGGCGGCTTGGTCGAATGCCCGCTGTGTGCCGACCGCAGCGTCGAGCGGCTCCCCAGCGCGCCACGCTTGAACCTCTCGGGCGCGCGCGCGCCTGCCGTGCCAGCCCCCGGTGCCGCGGCGCCGCAGGCGGGCGAGGGCGCGGAACTTGCGCTGCAGACGGCGTGGATGCAGGCCGTGCGCCACTTGCTGGAGAGCACCGAAGACGTCGGCCCACGTTTTGCCGATGAGGCGCGTCGCATCCACCACGGCGAGACGCCGCAGCGTGGCATCCGCGGCCAGACCAGCATCGAAGAGCGCGCCGCACTGGCCGACGAAGGCATCGACGTGATGGCGTTTCCGATGCCCGCCGCGCTGAAGGGTACGCTGCAGTAGCTCCGCGTATGCCGGGCGCAGCGGGTCAAGGCAGCACGCGGCCCGGGTTCAACGTCCCCTGCGGATCCAGCGCCAGCTTGAGGCGGCGCATGAGCGC
>JADZCL010000206.1 GCA_020851615.1 Rubrivivax sp. | reverse complement strand
GGGCGGTGAGGCGCAGCAGCCGGTTGCCTGGCTGCTGCGGGTCGTCGACGAGGTGGACGGCCGTGTCGCTCCACGCCGCACCCGGCACGCCGGGGTGACCCGCGGCGCTGCGCAGCATCCAGCCCGCGGCGACCAGGGCCGCGCGATCCGCGTGGCTGAAGTCGTCGAAGAACAGGGCCGGCGCGGTGCCCGGCGCGGCGGCGGTGGCCAGCCTGCAGAACGCGCTGCAAAGCAGGAGCACGAGCCGCGCGCGCATTCAGGACTCCCCGCCGGCGACGGCGTCCGGGCGCAGCGGCAGCCAGCGCAGCAGCGCGAACACGGGCAGCGCGCACAGCAGCACCCAGAGGAAGAAGTGCTGGTAGCCCAGGGCCGCCTGCAGATCCCCGCTGATCGTCTTGAAGAGCACGTAGCCCAGCGCCATCACGCCTGTGGCGAGGGCGTAGTGCGCGGTCTGGTAGCGGCTGTCGGCCACGAACTGCATCATGAACAGGATCACGGCGACGAAGCCGAAGCCGTAGCCGAAGGTCTCGAGGCTGACGGCAGCCGAAATCGCCCACAGGTTCGTCGGCTGCCACAGCGCGAGCAGGTAGAAGGCGAGATTGGGCAGGTTCATCGCCACGAGCAGGGGCAGCAGCGCCCGCCTGAGGCCCAGCCAGGCCGTGAAGTAGCCCGAGAGGATGCTGCCGGCCAGGAAGGCCAGCGTCCCGGCCGCGCCGTAGGAGAGGCCCACTTCGGCCGTCCCCAGGCCCAGGCCGCCGGCTTCGCGCGCGTCCTTCAGGAAGAGAGGGCCGATGGTCTGCACCTGCGCCTCGCCGGCGCGAAACAGCACGATGAAGGCAATCGCAATCCATACGCCGGGCAGGCGGAAGAAGCTCACCAGCACGTCGGTGAGCGTGCCGGCCATGCGCGCCTGCGCCACGCCGCCCGGTGCCGGCGCATCGGCTGCGGTGGCGCTGCGCGTATCGGGCAGTGCCCACACGTGGTAGGTGGCCAGCACCGCCATCAGCGCGGCGGCGACCACGAAGACGGCGCTCCAGGCGCCCACCACGCCCAGGCGCGGCTCCAGACTGCCGGCAAGGATGAGCAGCGCGCCGGTGGCAAAGAGCTTGGCCCCGTTGAAGCAGGCCCCCAGCCAACCGGCGTAGACGGCGCGCGACTTGGCGCTGAGCGAGGCGATGTAGAGCCCGTCGCAGGCGATATCGTGCGAGGCCGAGGCGATCGAGACCACCGCCAGCACGACGATCGCGGCGGCGAAGAAGGCCGGCAGCTGCAGCGCCAGGGCCATCGCCGCCAGGGCCAGTGCGCCAACGAACTGGAAGCCGACGACCAGCCACTTGCGGCTGGGGGCCACTTCCAGCAGCGGACTCCACAGCGGCTTGAAGACCCAGGCCAGCCCGAGCAGGCCGGTCCAGCGGGCAATCTCGTCGTTGCCGATGCCCAGCGCCTTGAGCATCAGCCCGGCCACGGCATTGACCATGAAGAAGGGCAGGCCCTGCAGGAAGTACAGGCTGAGCACCCAGGTGACGGGGGAGCGTGCGCCGGGGGCGCCCGCCGTCGTGGACGATGGGGCCGCGGGTGTCGTCATGCGCACGCTCCGGGTACCAGCGTCACCGGGGCCTGCCCCGGTGCGCTGCTGCGGCCTTCGAGCCAGGCCCGCAGCGCCTGCAGCGCCGGGGGAGCAAAGCCCCAGGTGAGGACCGCGGGCGCGGCGACATCAAGGGCCTGGAAGGGGTTCCACAGCGCCAGGTGCAGGTCGGCCGACAACCGGCCACCGTGCGCGTAGCGTACCCGGGTGTTGCTCACCAGCACGACCTGGCGATCACCGGCGGCCAGCTCGGCAGGCGAGAGCGCGGCCAGGCTGTCGACCTCGACGAAGCGCACGTCCTGGAAGCCTGCAAAGAGCTCGCGCACCGCAGCACAGTCCACGCCGGCCTCGCTGACGCCGTCGCTGGGCACGCGGCCCTGTGTGACCACGCGCAGCCGGGCGTCGCGCGCGGGGGGCTGCGGCGCACCGACCGCGGTCAGCGCGGCGGCGTGGGCGTGTGCCATCAGGGCCTCGTCGGCCGCCCGTTGTGCGGCCGTGAGCTCGCCGGGCAGCCCGGGGTGGCGTGCCGCCAGGGCATTCAGCCGGGCAACCGATCGCGCCAACTGCCCGGCGCTGAGCTGCCCGTCCTGCTGCGCCTGCGCGATGGCCGCGAGCACGGCGCGCTGCTCGTCGCGGCTGCCCTGTGCCAGCGGCATGTCGGCGCCGGCGGCCAGGGCCATCACGGCCGCACGCGCGGGGCCGTAGCGCTCGTGCACGGCCTTCATCATCAGCGCGTCGGTGATCACCACGCCGTCATAGCCGAGCTGCCCGCGCAACACGGTCGAGAGCAGCACCGGGCTGAGCGTGGCCGGGCGCTCGGGGTCCAGCTGCGGGTAGACGATGTGCGCCGTCATCACCGCCGGCGCCACCGGCGCCAGCGCCGCAAAGGGGATGAGCTCGAGCGCCTGCAGCTGGGCCAGCGACTTGTCGACCTGCGGCAGCGCATGGTGCGAATCGACGTGCGTGTCGCCATGGCCAGGGAAGTGCTTGACGCAGCAGGCCACGCCCTCGCGCTGCGCGCCGCGCATCCAGGCGCGTGCCAGGCGTGTGACGGCGTGGGGGTCGCTGCCGAAGCTGCGCTCGGCGATGACCGGGTTGGCCGGGTTGTTGTTCACGTCCAGCACCGGGGCGAAGTTCCAGTTCACGCCCAGGTGGCGCAGCCCGCGCGCGATGGCCGCGCCAACCTGCTCGGCCAGACCTTCGTCGCCGATGGCACCCAGCGCCATGGCTGCCGGAGCGGCCGGCAGGCAGGTGGCGCGCGCGACCGTGCCCCCTTCCTGGTCCATCGCGATCAACGCGCCCGGGCCCATCGCCTGGCGCAGCTCGGCAGTGAGCTGCCGGATCTCGGCCTCGCTGCCCAGGTTCTTGCGGAACAGGCAGACCGCGCGAATGCGCTCACGACGCAGGAACGCGGCGGTGGCGGCATCCAGGCTCGTGCCCTCGATGTCGACCATCACGAGGCGGCCGGGATGAATCGGTTCGGACTTCATTCGGTACGGGTGACCTTGGCCAGGTGGCGTGGGCGGTCGGGGTCCAGGCCGCGCGCGCGCGCCAGCGCCTCGACCATGCGGTAGCAGCTCTGCGCCATCGTGATGGGGGCCAGGTCTTCGTGGCCGGCGTCGGCCAGAGGCAGCGCGGCGTCCGGCGTGCCCGCGGCGGCGGCCAGCAGCACGCAGGCGCCGCGCGCACGCATCTGTGCGGCGACCTGCAGCAGGCCGGCCTGCGCCGGCCCCGGGGGCGCCAGGACCAGCATCGGGAAGCCCTCCTCGACCAGCGCCATCGGGCCGTGCTGGACCTCGGCGCCGGAATAGGCTTCGGCCTGGATGCCGCAGACCTCCTTGAACTTGAGGGCGACTTCCATCGCCACCGGCAGCCCGGTCCCGCGGCCGATCACGTACAGCCGCTGCACCCCGCCAAGCGCCTGCACGGCCACGTTCCAGTCGAGCGCCCAGGCCGCGTCGAGCGCCGCCGGCAGCGCCTGCAGCGCAGCGAGGAAGGTCGCCTCCTGCTGCCAGGAGCCCGCCAGTGCGGCACCGGCCACGAGTTGCGCGATGCAGCTCTTGGTGGCCGCGACGCTGGTCTCGGCACCGGCGTGCAGCGGCAGGACCTGCTGCGCGGCCTGCGCCAGCGGCGACGCGGCGTCGTTGACCAGCGCCAGCGTGCGCGCGCCGTGCGCGCCCAGTTCGCGCAGCGGCGCGATGAGGTCCGGGCTCTGCCCCGACTGCGAGAAGGCCAGGGCAAGCAGGCCCTCGCATTCCAGGCGCGAGTGGTAGAGCGTGACCAGCGACATCGGCAAGGAGGTGACGAGCCGGCCCAGGCGCGCCATCACCAGATAGGCCAGGTAATGCGCCGCGTGATCGGAGCTGCCGCGCGCCACTGTCAGCAGCGCCCGCGGTGGCGCGGCGCGCAACTCGGCGCCCAGGCGCGCGAACGTCGCCGCCTCGGCATCGAGCAGCCGGGCCACCGCCTGCGGCGCAGACGCCGCTTCCTCGAACATGCGCGAACTCATCGGATGGACTCTCCTTCGACCCAGACCTGCTGCACCTGCAGCGTCGCGCCCTGCAGCTGCACGAGGTCGGCATGGGCGCCGACGGCGATGACGCCGCGCTCGTGTTCGCCGAGGTAGCGTGCCGCCAGGGTCGAGACATGCGCCGACGCCTGCGTCAGCGGCAGACCCAGGTGCAGCACGAGATTGCGCAGGGCCTGGTCCAGCGTCAGCGTGCTGCCCGCCAGCGTGCCGTCGGCCAGGCGTACCGCGCCCAGGCACTTGGTGACCGTCTGCCGGCCCAGACGGTAGTCGCCATCGGGCATGCCGGTGGCCGAGGTGGCGTCGGTCACGCAGTGCAGCCCGGGCAGGGCGCGCAGCGCGGCGCGGATCGCCCCGGGATGGACGTGCAGCAGGTCGGGGATCAGCTCGGCATGCCGGCCATGCGCGAAGGCCGCACCGACGACGCCGGGCTCGCGGTGGTGCAGTCCGCTCATCGCGTTGAAGAGATGGGTGAAGCCGCAGGCGCCCTGCGCCAGCGCCTGCGCCGCGAGTTCGTAGCTGGCCGTGCTGTGGCCGATCTGCACGCGGATGCCGGCGTCTGCGAGGGCCGGGATGAGCGCGAGTGCGCCTTCGACCTCCGGCGCCAGCGTGAGCACGCGCAGCGGCGCGATGGCATGCAGGGCGAGGATCTCGGCCAGTGCCGGCGCACGCACGAAATCGGGCTGTGCGCCCAGGCGGCGGCCGCTGATGTAGGGCCCCTCCAGATGCACGCCCAGCACGCGTGCGCCGCCGCGGCTGCGTGCGCTGCAGTGCGGCCGCACGGCCTGCAATGCGGTCTCGACTTCGGACAGCGGCGCGGTCATCGTCGTGGCCAGCAGCGCGGTCGTGCCGTGGCGCGCGTGCGTGCGTGCGAGGGTGACAATGGCCGCACCCCCGTCCATCGCGTCGGCGCCACCGCCGCCGTGCACGTGCAGGTCGACGAAGCCCGGCAGCCACAGCGGCGTGGCCGTGTCCGCGCGCACCTGCGCCTCGGTGACCGGGTCGCCGTCGACGGCGGCGATGCGCCCATCGACGACACGCAACTGCCCGCGCAGGAAGCCTGCAGGCGTCAGCAGATGGCCCCGCAATTCGGTCATCGCGACAGTCATCGCTCGCGCCGGATCTCGCTGACGAAGCCGTAGAGGTCGCTGCGGCAGTAGGAGTGCGTCAGCTCCACCGGCATGCCGCCTTCCAGGTAGCCCACGCGGGTGATGTGCAGCAGCGCCTGCCCGGTGGGCACGCCCAGGAGTTCGGCGTGGCGCGGCGAGGCATTCATGGCGCGCAGGTGCTGCAGGGCACGGGCCGGCGCCTGGCCACGCTCGGCCAGGTGCTCGTAGAGCGAGCTGTCGACCGAGATCGGATCGGGCAGCACCGATTCCGGCAGCACGCTGACCTCGTAGGCCATCACCGTGCCGTCGGCCAGGCGCAAGCGCTCCAGCCGCGCCACGCGCGCGCCCGGCGACAGGCCCAGGCTCAACTGCTCGTCGGGCGTCGCGGCCGTGCAGGCCCGCTTGAGCCAGCGCGAACTCGGCTTGAAGCCGCGCTGGCGCAATTCCTCGGAAAAGCTGCTGAGCTGCGAGGTGGCCTGCTCGATCTGGGGCGCGATGTAGTTGCCCGAGCCGTGCCGGCGCACGATCAGCCCCTGCCCGACGAGCTGGTCGATCGCCTTGCGCGCCGTCACACGGGACAGGCCCAGCGTCTCGGACAGGCCGCGTTCCGAAGGCAGTGCCTCGTGGGTCTTGAAACGCCCTTCGCGCACCAGTTGCCCCAGATGCCGCGCCAGCTGCAGGTACAGCGGCAGGCGCGACGCCAGGTCCGGCGTGAAGCTGATCGCTTCGCCGCGGCTCATCGCGCGCCTGCCCCGTTGCGCTGCAGGTGCTCCTGCAGCAGCGCCAGCGCGCCATGGGCGCTGTCGCCCTGCGGCCGCACACAGCGCTGCTGCAGGGCGGCAGGCCAGCGCGACTGCAGGCGCTCACCGATGCTGCCCACCAGGACGATCGGCAGGGGTGATGCCGCCGAGTCGACATGGCTGGCCAGCGCCTGCACGATGCGTTCGAGTTCGGCCGCCGCGGCCCGCAGCAGCGTCTCGGCGCTGGCGTCGCCGGCCGCGGCGGCCTCGAAGACACAAGGCGCCAGCCGGGCGTACTCGTGCTGCCCGGCGTCACGGCACCATTGCAGCAGCGTGGCCGTATCCGCACCGGCGATGCGCCACACCGCCTGCGCAAGGGGCGTGACGGCACCGCGGCCGTCCAGCGCCGCCTGGGCGGCCTGCATCGCACGCAGGCCGAGCCAGGCACCGCTGCCTTCGTCGCCCACCGGGAAGCCCCAGCCGCCCGTGCGGCGCTGGACGCCGCTGGGCACCTGCACGAGTCCGATGCTGCCTGTGCCGGCCGTGACGACCATGCCCGGGCAGCCACCGAAGGCACCGCGCAGCGTGGTCTGCGCATCGTTGTGGAGCACGCAGCAGGCGAAGTCGGGCGCTGCAGCCAGGAAGGCCGCACGTTGGGCCGGGACTTCGACGCCGGCCAGGCCAAGGCCCAGCGCAATCTCCTGCGGTGCTGCGCGCCCGATGCCGGCCTGGTCGAACGCCGCCTGCAGCGCGTGATCGATGTGGCGCCACGCCTGCTCGACCCCCTGCCCGAGGCCAGACGGCCCGCTGGTCGTGTAGGCCAGCGCGCGTCCGTCGGCGGCCTGGTGCAGGCGCAGGCGCGTGCCGCTGCCGCCGCCGTCGACACCGACGAGGTAGCGCGCGGCAAGGCGCAACGGAGTTGAGGCGGGGGTGGTCACGGGGCGGGTCGGCCAGGAACTAATACCAATACCGTACCACACAGACCAGATGCGAGCCAGCGGACCGACCCCAGCGCACCCCCCGGTATGCAGGGGCGCCGGCGCGGACCGGCACGCGAGGTGTGGCGCAGTGGACGCCAGGCGGTGGCGTACACGGGTCGCGCGCGCAAGCTGCTCAAGCGAGCTGCAGCGGCGCCCGATATCCGGGTTCGCGAGCCCTACTCGATGAGCAGTCCTGCGCCCGACCCCCAATCCGCACCGCGTGTCGACCTCGTGTCCGGTGGCCTGTGCTGTGCGGCGTCGGAGTCGGCACTGCTGTCCAGCCTCACCCGCCACGTGCCGGGTGTGATCTACCAGTTCCGCCTGTTTGCCGACGGGCGGGCCTGTTTTCCGTTTGCCAGCCGGGGCCTGTGGGACGTGTTCGAGGTCCATCCGGAGCAGGTGCAGGACGACGCCAGCGCCGTCTTCGCGCGCGTGCACCCCGACGATCTCGCCGCGGTCTGGGCAGCAATCGAGACATCGGCGCGGACCATGCAGCCCTGGGACCAGGAGTACCGGCTGCAGTTGCCGCGTCAGGGCCTGCGCTGGGGCCATGGCCGCGCCCAGCCGCAGCGGCTGCAGGACGGCAGCGTGCTCTGGCACGGCTTCATCTCCGACACCAGTGAGCGCAAGCAGGCGCAGGCACGGGCGCACCAGCTTGCATACTTCGATGCGCTCACCGGCCTGCCCAACCGGCACGGCCTGCACGAACGCGTCGTACAGGCGCTGGCTGCCATGCGCCGCCACGGCAAGTGGGGCGCGCTGCTGGTGGTCGATCTCGACAACTTCCGGCAGATCAACGACGCCCGTGGGTATTCCGTTGGCGACCACCTGCTGGGCCAGCTGGCCGCGCGGATGGGGGGTGAGCTGCGGGCGGACGACGTCCTGGCGCGGCTGGGAGGTGACGAGTTCGTGGTCCTCGCCGCTCCGCTGGCCGCGGACGCTGACGCGGCAGCACGGGCTGCACGCGCGCTGGCCGACAAGCTGCGCGAATTGGTGGCACGACCCTGCGAGATCGACGGCGCGCAGTACGCCGGCAGCGCCAGCATCGGCATCACGCTCTTCCCCAAGGGCGAGGAGACGGTGCAAGACCTGCTGCGCGAAGCCGACATCGCGATGCACCGGGCCAAGGACGCGGGGCGCAATCGGGTGGCCTTCTTCGCCGCGGCCATGCAGGCCGAAGTCGAGGACCGCTTGGCGCTCGAACAGGATCTGCGGCGTGCGCTGGAGCACGGCGGCATCGACGTGCACGTGCAGTCGCAGTTCGATGCCAGCGGGCGTGAGATCGGTGGCGAGTTGCTGCTGCGTTGGGTCGACGCGAGGCGCGGGCCGGTCTCGCCGGCACGCTTCATCCCGCTGGCCGAGGAGACGGGGCTCATCGTGGCGCTGGGCGATCTCGTGCTGCGCCGTGCCTGCCAGGCGCTTGCGCGCCTGCAGGCCGCAGGCCAGCGGATGCAGCTCTCGGTCAACGTCAGCCCACGCCAGTTCCGGCACGAGGACTTCGTCGCCCGGGTGTACGAGCTGCTGTACGAAGCCGGCGCCGATGCCGCCGGCCTGGTGCTCGAAGTCACCGAGAGTCTGCTGATCGACGATTGGGAGGCCACCCTGGTGCGCATGCAGGAGCTGGCGTCCCTGGGCGTGCGCTTCTCGATCGACGACTTCGGCACCGGCTACTCGAGCCTGGCCTACCTCAAGCGCTTGCCCCTGCACGAGCTGAAGATCGACCGCAGCTTCACGGCCGGGATTCCCGATGACGCCAACGACGTGGCGATCGTGCAGCTCATCCTCGCCGTGGCGGGGCACATGGGTCTGCACGTCGTCGCCGAGGGGGTGGAGACGTCGGCGCAGGCCGCCTTCCTTCAGGGCAGCGGGTGCCCCGGGCTGCAGGGTTTCCTGTTCGCGCGCCCGCAGCCGATGGAGCCGTGGCTCGACTGCCGCCTCACCGCGCAGCCGCAGGGGCCAGCCTGAGCAGCCTGCAGCGGTGCCGCCGTGACAATGCGGGGTCTGCTGCTTCCGGTGCCAAGCCCATGCGCCTGCCTGCCGACGCCCACGGCGTCTATCCCATCGCCCCGACGCCCTTCCTCGACGACGGGCGCATCGACTTCGACTCGCTGGACCGGCTGACCGACTTCTACCTGGAGTGCGGCGCAGCCGGCGTCACGGTGCTTGGCCAGCTCGGCGAGGCCCCCAAGCTCGAGCATGGGGAAAGCCTAGAGATCGCCACGCGCATGATCCGCCGTGCGCAGGCTCTGCCGGTCATCGTCGGCGTGTCGGCGCCGGGCTTTGCCGCAATGCGGGCCCTGACCCGGGACGTGATGGAGCGGGGCGCCGCGGGTGTGATGATCGCGCCGCCCAACACGCTGCGCACCGACGAGC
>JADZCL010000205.1 GCA_020851615.1 Rubrivivax sp. | reverse complement strand
GCAGGACCTCGTCGAAGCGCAGTTCGATGCCCTCCTGCCCGGCGTCCTCGATGTTGGTGAAGCCCACCACGTGCGCGGCCGCCTCGCCCTCGGGGTACTTGCGCTTGTACTCGCGCTCCTGGTAGAGGCCCTTGATGCCCAGCGCCTGCACCGCCGTCCACACCGGTTCGTCGACCTGCCGCGCCAGCCAGGTGAAGTTGCGCGAGCGCGCCAGCCGCTCGTCGAGCTCGGCGGCACTCAGCCCGAGCAGCCGGGCGAGCTGGCGGCGCTGCTGCGCATCGGCCTGGAAGTCCTTGGGGATGGCCCACACCGAAGGCGCCGGCACGCTGGTGGCCAGCACGAGTCCGTTGCGGTCCAGCACGCGACCGCGGCTGGCCTGCACCTGCAGCGTGTGCGCGTAGCGCTTCTCGCCTTCCTTCTGATAGAAGTCGGTGCCCACGATCTGGATGAACACGGCGCGCGCAAGCAGCAATGCAAACGCCCCCCCGACCAGCCCGACGATCAAGCGCGAACGCCACGGCGGCGTCTTGCTGGCCAGCAGCGGGCTGGTTGCGTAGTTGACGCCGCGCACCGCCTTCACGCGGGTGCGGGGCAGTCGCGGTCGTGCAACACGCATCACGGCCGCACTCCCGACGCCGCAGCGGCTGGGTCGACCACGTCCTGCGTCACCGCCAGCGTGGCCGTGCGCATGTGCAGCTTCTCGCGCGCGACCTTGTCCACGCGCATCGGCGTGGCCTGCGCCTGCCGCTCGGCCTCCAGGCGCACGAACTCGCTCTGCAGTTGCCGCTGCTCGGTCTGCGCACGGTCCAGCAGCGTGAAGAGGCGCCGCGCCTCGTAGGACGTGTTGACGAGGTAGAGCGCCGAGCCCACCAGCAGGCCCAGCAGCACGAGCGCCAGCAGCTTGCTGTCGAGCATCACGCCGCCTCCGTGCGCTCAGCCACGCGCAGGACCGCCGAGCGAGCACGCGCGTTGGCGCGCAGCTCGTCCGCCCCGGGTCGCACCCGGCCCAGTGCGCGCAGCCGCAGCGCGCGTGGCGGTGCGAAAGGCACGCGGCGGTCGTACGCGGCCCGGCTCTCGCGCACGATGAAGGCCTTGACGATGCGGTCCTCCAGCGAATGGAAGCTGATCACGACCAGCCGCCCGCCCGGCACCAGCAGCGAAAGCGCCGCGCTCAGGCCCTGTTCGAGTGCCTCGAGCTCGGCGTTGACATGAATCCGAAGGCCTTGAAACGTGCGCGTCGCAGGGTCCTGGCCCGGCTCGCGGGTCTTGACGACACGAGCCACGAGTGCGGCCAGCTCCCCGGTGGTTCGAACGGGAGACCCGCTCTCCCGGCGCGCAACAAGCGCACGCACAATCTGCCGAGCAAACCGTTCTTCGCCATGGTTCTTGATCACCCAGGTGAGTTCGCGCTCGTCGGCGCGGGCCAGGAAATCCGCAGCGGTCTCGCCGCGGGTCGGGTCCATGCGCATGTCCAGTGGCGCGTCGAAGCGGAAGCTGAAGCCGCGCGCGGCGGTGTCGATCTGCGGGCTGCTCACGCCCAGGTCCAGCAGCACGCCGTGGACCTGCCGCACACCCAGCGCTGCCAGCTCGACGCCCATGTCGGCAAAGCTGGCGTGCACGATCGAGAAGCGCGGGTCGGTGATCGCATGGGCAGCGGCCACCGCCTCGGGATCGCGGTCGAAGGCGATCAGCCGCCCCTGGGCCGACAAGCGCGCAAGCACCGCACGCGCGTGCCCGCCGCGGCCGAAGGTGCCGTCGACGTAGATGCCGTCGGGCTGCGTCACCAATGCCTGCACGGCCTCGGTGAGCAACACGGTCTGGTGCAGGCCCGCGCTCATTGCCCACCTCACCGGATGACGGCTTTCTGCAGTGTCTCGGGGCGCGCGCCGGCCAGCATCTGCGCCTCGCGCTCGTCGTAGCGCGCGGCGTCCCAGAGCTCGAAGTAGGCCCCCACGCCCATGAACTTGACTTCGCGCTCGAGCGCGGCCCACTTGCGCAGCTCCGGCGGGATGTTCACCCGTGCGGAGCCGTCGAGCTCGACATCGGTGGCCGAACCCACATACAGCCGCCGCCAGCCGTCCATCTCGAGCGGCCAGGCACGCATGTCGGCCTCGAACTGCTCCCACACCGGCAGCGGATACAACGACAGGCAGCCATCGGGCGACTTGGCAACCACCAACTGGCCACCGACGGTCTCCTTGAGCATGGCGGCAAACTTCGCGGGCACAGTCACGCGCCCCTTCTCGTCCACCTTGACCACCGGTCCGCCACGATATCCCGCCACTTTGCGCCACTTTCCGCCACTTGACTGCACTGTATCCGATGTGGGCGACGGCGGTCAACGACCCACTGTCGAAAAACCCAGCCGAATCAAATACTTAGAGTGGAATTCTTAAGTTTCGTGACAGTAGAAACCGTTCAAAAACAAGCGCTTGAAGATGAGTCCGAAAGTGTTTTGTGAGTTGTGAGCACTGGCCTCCACAGCAGCTTGCCACCTAGAATCCGCCGCCTGCCGGGAGCCACCCGGCAAGCCACTGCGGAGAGCCGGATTGGGCGAGGACCTGCACGTGCTGGCAGCGCTGTACCGCACGATGGTGCGCATCCGCTGCTTCGAGAATGCCGCCGAGGCCGCAAGCCAGGGCGGCGTCAGCGCCTTCGGCGAACAGGCGCACGGCCACGCGGCAGTGCGCGGTCCGCTGCACCTGTCCACGGGACAGGAAGCGGTTGCCGCCGGCGTCTGCGCCCACCTCCAGCGCGAGGACACCCTCACCTCGACGCACCGCGGCCACGGTCACACACTGGCCAAGGGCGGTGACCTGCAGCGCATGATGGCCGAGCTGTTCGGCAAGGCCAGCGGCTGCAACGGCGGCAAGGGCGGCTCGATGCACATCGCCGACTTCTCGGTCGGCATGCTGGGCGCCAACGGCGTCGTCGGCGCCGGGCTGGCCATCGCCGT
>JADZCL010000204.1 GCA_020851615.1 Rubrivivax sp. | reverse complement strand
CCATCGACCTCGCGCAGGATGGACTTCACGGCCGCCTCGTTGACCGGCTTGCCCGCGAAGGCGCCATTGAGGTCGACCAGGTGCAGGCGGCGCGCGCCTGCGTCCAGCCAGCGGCGCGCCATCGCGGTCGGATCCTCGCCGAAGGTGGTCGCGGCCCTCATGTCGCCCTGCTGCAGTCGCACGCAATGGCCGTCCTTGAGATCGATGGCGGGAATCAGCAACATGGCTCTTCGGGGAGCGTGAAGGGTGGGTGGTGATCCGAGGGCTGCTGGCCGTGCAGGGCCGGCGACAGGCGCACTCAGGGCTTCCAGTGCAGGAAGTTGCGGTACAGCATGAGACCGTGCGCGGCACTCTTCTCGGGGTGGAACTGAGTCGCGAAAATGTTATCCCGCGCCAGCACACTGGTAAAGCGCAGGCCGTAGTCGGTGCTGCCCACGCCGTGTGCGGGATTTGCAGGGACGGCGAAAAAGCTGTGCACGAAGTAGAACCAGCTCTCGTCGGGAACCCCTTCCCACAGGGGGTGGGGGTGCTCCTGACGGACACGGTTCCAGCCCATGTGCGGGACCTTGAAGCGGCTGCCGTCGGACTGGTGGCGGCCGTCGAGTCGAAAGCGGTGCACCTGACCGGGGAATAGCGCCAGGCCAGGCGTGTCCTGCTCCTCGCTGTGCGCCAGCAGCATCTGCATGCCCACGCACACACCCAGGAGCGGCTTGCTGGCGGCGGCGTCGAGCACCGCCTCCTGCAGGCCCGAAGCGGCGAGCTGGGTCATGCAGGCGCGCATCGCGCCCTGCCCGGGCAGCACCACGCGTTCGGCATCGCGCACGCGTGCCGCGTCCTGCGTGACGACGATCTCGACGCCGCGGCCTGCCGCCACATGCTGCAGGGCCTGCGCCACCGAGCGCAGGTTGCCCATGCCGTAATCGACGACGGCAACCGTGCGTGTCACAGGCTGCCCTTGGTGGAAGGCACCGCCCCTGCCGTGCGCGGATCGGGGGCCAGCGCCATGCGCAGGGCACGCGCACAGGCCTTGAAGACCGATTCGCACTGGTGGTGTGCGTTCTCGCCGTGCAGGGTGTCGATGTGCAGCGTCATGCGCGCGTGGTTCACCAGGCCCTGGAAGAACTCCTGCGCCAGCTGGGTGTCGAAGCCGCCGATCGTCGCCGCCTTGAACGGCACCCGCATGTGCAGCCCCGGGCGGCCCGAGAGGTCGACCACGACGCGCGAGAGCGCCTCGTCCAGCGGCACGTAGGCGTGGCCATAGCGGCTGATGCCCTTCTTGTCGCCGACCGCCTGCGCCAGCGCCTGGCCCAGCGTGATGCCGACGTCCTCCACGGTGTGGTGGCCGTCGATGTGCAAGTCGCCATCGGCCTCGACCTCGAGGTCGAACAGCCCGTGGCGTGCGAGCTGGTCGAGCATGTGGTCGAAGAAGCCGATCCCGGTCGAGAGGCGGGCCTGGCCGCTGCCATCGAGGTCGATCCGCACGCGCACCCGGGTTTCCTGGGTGTCGCGCCGGACCTCGGCCGTACGGTGCTGCTCATGCATCTAGAGACTCGCTTGCAGTGCCTTCAACAGGGCGTCATTTTCACCCGGCGCGCCGACTGTCAGCCGCAGGCAGCCCGCCAGCAGCGGGTGCATCGGCGCGATGTGCTTGACGAGCACGCCGCGCGCCTTCATGCCTTCGAAGCAGCGCTTCGCATCGGGCACGCGCACGAGGATCATGTTGGCCTCGCTCGGGAAGGGGGTGACGCCGGGCAGGCTGAGCAGGGCTGCGTGCAGTCGCGCGCGCTCCTGGCGCAGCAACGCGGCCTGGCGGGCGTATTCGTCGGCATGGTCCAGCGCAAAGAGCGTGGCTTCGGCGTTGAGCACGCCGACGTTGTAGGGCGGGCGCACCTTGTCGATTTCGTCGATCACTGCCGCCGCGCCACACAGGTAACCCAGGCGCACGCCAGCCAGCCCGAACTTGGAGAGCGTGCGCAACACCAGCACGTGATCGTGCTGCGCAAGGCTCGCCATGCGGCTGCGCGACGCGAAGGGCTGGTAGGCCTCGTCGAAGACGACCAGGCCCTGCTGCGCGCCGATGGCTGCGACGAGGCGATCGATGGCGGCGTCGTCGAAGAGGTTGGCGGTCGGGTTGTTGGGGTAGGCGATGTAGGTCAGCGCCGGACGATGCTGTTCGATGGCTGCAAGCATCGCATCGACGTCGAGCGCGAAGTCGGGCGATAGCGGCACGCCGACGAAGCGCAGCCCGCGCAGCCGCGCCGACAGTTCGTACATCACGAAGCCCGGCAGCGGCGCCAGCAGCGTGGCCCCGGGGCGCATGCAGGCCACCGAGAGGATGTCGATCAGTTCGTCGGACCCGTTGCCCAGCATCAGCTTGCAGCCTGTGGGGACTGCGGCGAATTCGCGCAGGCGCTCGATCACGCGTTCGCCGGTGGCGCCCGGGTAGCGATTGATCGCTACGCGCGACAGGCGCTCGCCGAGTTCGCGCTGCAGCGCCGGTGGCAGCGTGAAGGGGTTCTCCATCGCGTCGAGCTTGATCAGGCCCGCGCTGTCCTGGATGGCATAGGCGTGCATGGACTGCACGTCCTGGCGGATGGTGTGTTGCAGTCGTTGGGCAAGGGGTGTCGTCATGGACCATGCGCGGCCGTCGCCGCCGATTAGACTCGCCGCCCACGCGCGGTCGCGCTGCGGCACATGGTCCATTGTCCCCCGCCTTGGGGCGCCCGTTTTTGGAAGCCTTCCTCGTCTCCACCGGCATCGTCGCGCTCGGCGAAATGGGTGACAAGACACAGTTGCTCGCGCTGTTGCTGGCGGCGCGCTTTCGGCGGCCCTGGGTCATCAGCGCCGGGATCCTCGTCGCCACACTGGTCAACCATGCGCTGGCAGGGGCGGCAGGCGCCTGGGTGGCGCAGGCGCTGGGGCCCGTGGCCCTGCGCTGGGTGGTGGGCCTGTCCTTCATGGCGATGGCCGTGTGGATGCTGATTCCCGACCAGGGCGAGGAGCCCGCGGGCGAGCGGGCGCGACTGGGTGTATTCGGCACCACGCTGGTGGCCTTCTTCCTGGCCGAGATGGGTGACAAGACGCAGATCGCGACCGTCGCGCTGGCGGCGCGCTACGCCGATCTCGTGGCGGTCGTGGGGGGCAGCACGCTGGGCTTGATGCTGGCCAACGTGCCGGCGGTCTTTCTTGGCGACAAGGTCGCCAGGATGGTGCCGATGCGTCTGGTGCACCTCGTCAGTGCGGCGCTGTTCCTTGTGTTGGGTGTGCTGACCCTGCTGAGCAAGGCGGCCTTGGTCGGCGGCGCGACGGGTTGAGCAAACGCCACTGTGGGGATGTACAGGCTGCGCCGCCGTCGTTAGCAGCCTGCATCTGGCCCTTCAGTTCCTGCCCGCACGGCCGATATGGCAGGCGATGAACGCCATGCTTTCCATCGGGAGTGCGGGCCTGCGTGCGGCGCTGTCCGACCTGCAGGGCTCGGCGGCGCGTGTGGCGCGCGCGGGCTTGCAACCCGAGGCCGCGCCGGCGGTGGATCTCGCCGCCGAGGCGGTCCTGCAGATCCAGGCCAGGCTGCAGGTCATGGCGCAGGCGCAGGTCGTGAAGACGGCCGACACGCTGCTGGGCACGCTTGTCGACACATTCGCCTGATCGAACACCGGGTGGCCGGCGCAGCGGTCAACCATCCTGGCGCAGGCGGCGTTGATCGCTTGCGGGCTTCGGCCATGTGGTTCTTTTGCCACGATGACCCCAGTGGGGGGATGTGTCAAAGCCCTGGCCTGCCGATGGCGGAAAATGCAGCGGTTCCGGCACTATCGCGGGGCAGCCGCCACGCCGCCAGGACTTCTCCGAGCTCAAGTTTGAAAGGACTCTTGCACCATGATCCGACGCGCCCTGCTCCTGTCGGCCTTGCTGGCCACGGCCTCGGCACCCGCCCTGGCCGATCTGGCCATGGCCAAGAAGTACAACTGCACCTCCTGCCACACGGTCGACAAGAAGCTGGTCGGCCCGGCCTATCAAGAAGTGGCCAAGAAGTACGCCGGCCAGAAGGATGCCGAGGCGACGCTTGCCGCCAGCATCAAGAAGGGCAGCACGGGCAAGTGGGGCCCGGTGCCGATGCCGCCCAATGCCGCAGTGCCGGACGGCGACATCGCCTCGCTGGCGAAGTGGATTGCCGGCGGCGCCAAGTAAGCGCAGCGGATCCGGCTGAAGGGGCGCCCAAGGGCGCCCCTTCTGCTT
>JADZCL010000203.1 GCA_020851615.1 Rubrivivax sp. | reverse complement strand
GTGCGGCCATCTGCCGTGGCGGCGTTCAGCCGTCTGCAGGGTGCGGCAGGGGCGGCACGGCCAGCCGTTGCCGGCGCGGCATGAGCACGGCGCAACAGATCCAGCACAGCCAGGCGGTCCACAGGCTGTGGCTGGGGTAGTGCGCCCCGCGCAGCGTCTGGCCGGCACCGAACAGCAGGCCCAGCAGCAGCGCGCCCAGCAGCCAGGCCCGCGCCGCCCGCACCTGGTGCTCGCGCAGCGCGAACCAGCCGCTGACGAACGCAAAGGCGGCCGTGGCATGGCCGGATGGGAAGCAGCGCCCCGGCCCGCCATCGCCGACGCCCAGCGTCCAGTGCGAGACGTAGGCAGCCCAGCCTCCGAACTCGGCCAGATCCCAGGGGCAGCTCGTGCGACTGATCTGCTTGAGTGCCGGCACTGCCAGCAGGCACAAGGTCGTCACGCCCAGCCAGCGCCAGCGCTCGGTGCGGTCAGGTCCGCTCCACAAGGGTCGTACGACGTTCACGGCCAGCAGCGCCATGAGAAGCCAGCCAACGGCGCGGCCACCGCCGTGCAGCACGTCGGTGACGAGCCAATGGTCGCGCCAGGGGAAGCCGCGGGTGTTGCCCAGCATTCGCATCACCGTGAGGTCAAGCCCCGACAGGTCCCACGCCAGCAGCGCCACCAGGCCTGCCAGCGTAAGGTGCAGGTCGTCGAGCCGACGGCTCATCGCGCGTCGGGCCGGCGGCACGGCGCCCCGAGATCCCAGGCCGGATCGTAGAGTGCGGTCTGCACATCCAGCAGGCCCAGCAGGGTGTGGAAGAGGTGATCGTGCGCGGCCGGTGCCCGTGCACGTGTGCGCAGGCACGCCAGATCCAGGTGCTCTGCCGTGACGAGGCGGGGTGAGAACCACATCACCATCGGCACCTGCTTCTGCACGTCAGGTGCGAGCGCGTAGGGCAGGCCGTGCAGGAAGAGGTTGTGCTCCCCCAACGACTCGCCATGGTCGGAGACGTAGATCAGCGCACTGTCGAGCGTCTGCGCCTGCGCCTGCAGGAGGCCGATCAACTGCGCCAGCAGGTGGTCGGTGTAGAGCACGGCGTTGTCGTAGGCGTTCACGATCTGCTCGGTCGTGCACCGGTGCAGCTCGTCGTCGTTGCAGGTCGGCTGGAAGCGTGCGAAGGCGGGGGGATAACGACGGAAGTAAGCTGGGCCGTGGTTGCCGAGCATGTGCAGCACGAGCAACTGCGTGCCGCGTACCATCGGCAGGGTCCTTGGCAGGCCTTGCAGCAGGGCTTCGTCCAGGCAGCGGCCCTCGCTGCACAGAATCGGCGGCGCCAGATCCTGCACGCGCTGCTCCGGCAGGCCCTCGCAGACGCCCTTGCAGCCGCTCTGGTTGTCGCGCCAGGTCACGCCCACCCCTGCGCGCGCCAACAACTGCAGCAGCGACTCGCTGCCGCGGATGCGGGCCTCGTCGTAGTCGCGCCGGCCCACCGGCGCGAACATGCAGGGCAGCGAGGTCTCGGTGTCGGTGCCGCAGGCCTGTACGCGCGCGAAGTCGACGAGTGCGGTCGTCTGCGCCAATGCGGCCAGTTCGGGCGTGGTCTGGCGCGCATAGCCCGCCAGGCCCCAGTTGGCGCTGCGCACCGTTTCGCCCACCACCAGCACGACGAGCAGGGGCCGCTGGCGCGCGGCAAAGCCCGGCCCGGGCCGCGCATCCAGACCGATCGGGCGGCGGGGCGCCTGCGCCGCTTGCGCATCGGCGCGGGCCACGACAGCCAGCGACCACAGCACGTTGGCCGGTGCGACGAGATAGCGCAGCTCCCTGTGGTTGCGCATGAGCGAGGACAGCGGCTGGAAGGCCACCAGCACGCAGGCGACGAGCACGGCGGCCGCACCGACCAGCAGCGCCAGGCGCATGCGCAGTGCAGGCCACCAGGGCCAGACGACGATCCGCGTTCGCCACAGCAGCAGCAGCGGCAGGCCGGCGTAGACGAGCAGGTGCAGCCACAGGGCCGGGCCCAGCAGCTCGCGGGCCTCGTGCCAGTCGGTGTGCAGCACGTTGCGCAGCATGGCCGGGTCGAGATGGATGCCGTACTGCCGCTCGTAGAACGAGACCCCGGCGGCGACGGTCAGGGACACCGCCACGAGGGGCTTGAGCGTCCAGCGCGTGGCCAGCGGCGCCAGCAGCAGCACGTGGATCGCCGCGACGGCGACGACGAGCGCCAGCCCGAGGCCCCAGGCCGAGCCGTCGCGCCAGGAGCGGCCCTGCAGCGCCGCGCGCAGGAAGGGCTGGTTCACGGCCAGCGCAATCCAGACGGCGACCAGCAACAGCACGCCGTCGACCGGCAGCTGCAGGGTCATTGCGCGACCGATGCGGGCCGCAATGCGGGCGCAGGTCGACGGAGGTCTGGCGGGCGCAGGCTGCGGGCCGCGGGGACGGGGTGCCATGGGCAGCATAACCCGCGCATTGCAGCGGACGCGACTGAAGCCAGCCTGAAGCGGGGGTTGCCGGCGCACGCGGCTGCAGGCGCCACAATCCCCGCATGCGACTGCTGCTGCTCGAGGACGATGCGATCCTTGGCGAGGGTCTGCGCGACTACCTGCGCGCCGAGGGCCATGTGGTCGACTGGTTCGCCTCGCTGCGCGCGCTTCAGGCCGTGGACGGCGAGCCGTATGACGCCTGGCTCGTGGACTGGCGGCTCCCCGATGGGTCGGGCCTGGAGTGGGTGGCGCGCCAGCGCGTCCACGGCAACGCCACGCCGGCCTACCTGTTGACGGCACGCGACCGGCTCGAGGAGCGCGTGCAAGGCCTGGACAGCGGGGCCGACGACTACCTCGTCAAGCCCTTCGACCCGGCCGAGCTGGCCGCACGGCTGCGGGGGCTGCAGCGGCGCGCCAGCCAGCGCGGCAGCGCGACCTGGAATATCGGCAGCGCGGAGGTGGACCTTGCGGCCCGGGTTGCGTGCAGTGCTGGCCACCCCGTCGACCTGACCGCACGCGAGTGGGCGTTGCTCGAGGCCCTGCTGCGTCGGCGCGGCCGCATCGTCGGCAAGACCGACCTCGAGCGGCTGCTGCTGGGTGCCGACGCCGACGTGCAGAGCAACGTGCTCGAGGTGCACGTGTCGAGCCTGCGACGCAAGCTCGGCCGCGAATGCATCGAAACCGTGCGCGGGCTGGGCTACCGCATCGCGCAGCCGCAGTGAAGCCTGCCGCAGCCAGGACTGCGCCGGCGATCCGCACCCGCCTGATGCGGCTGCTGGTCGCGGCGGCGCTGCTGTGGGGGGTGGGTGTGTCGGCAGCGGTCTGGTGGGCGCTGCAGCATGAGGTCGACGAGCTGCTCGACGAGACCCTGCGCGCGTCGGCCCAGGTGCTGGCCGAACTGCTCGACGCCGCAGACTCGGCGCCGCTGCCGCTGCCGCTGCAGCGGGCCGCGGCGGTGTTCAAGGGGGGTGAGGAACACTTCGCGTGGCAGATCGTCGGCGCCAGGCGAGTCCTGATGCGCTCGATGCGCGCGCCCGAAGAGCCCCTCCTGCCACTGGCGCTGCCGGGCTTTGCCGATGCCACCGGCGGCTGGCGCGTCTACGTGCAGCCGCTGAACGGCGGCACCCGCATGCTGCTGGTGGCGCAGACGCGGGAGGAGCGGCGCGAGGCGGCTGCCGAACTCGCGATTGCAGCAGTCGGTTCGGCCTTGCTGATTGCAGTCGTCAGCGTCTGGTGGCTGCGCCGCCGGGTGCGCCGCGAGCTGCGTCCGCTGGAGCTGCTGCCCGATGCGCTGGCGCGGTATGAACCGCTGCCGCCGGTGGTGCCGCTGGCCGACGCCACGCGGCGCGAATTGCAGCCGGTGCATGCCGCCATCGTGGCCCTTGGCGAACGCCTGGCGCGCCGCGTCGCCAACGAGCGCGCCTTCTCGGCCCACGCGGCCCACGCGCTGCGCACGCCGTTGGCGGGTATCGAGATGCAGTTGGCGGTGGCCGAGCGCGAGGCGCCGCCTGCGCTGCAGCCGCGTCTTGCGCGTGCGCGGGAGGCCAACGCACGCCTGACGCGCGTCGTGACGGCGTTGCTGGCGCTCTTTCGCAGCGGTGCCGAGCCGCAGCCGCAGCCGATCGTGCTGCCGAGTTGGCTGCCGCAGCTGCCGCACGAACCCCTGGTGCTGGAGATCGAAGCGCCATTGCCGCTGCTGGCCGATGCCGACCTGCTCGCCGCTGCGCTCATCAACCTGCTTGACAACGCCTTGCGCCACGACGCCGGCACCCTGCGTATTCGACTGCATCGTGTCGACGGCTGGCAGCACCTGTGGCTGCACGACGATGGCACGGGCATCTCACCGGCACGGCGTGCCGCGCTGGCTCGCGCCCTGGCCGAGCAGGCGTACGAGGGGCAGATGGGCCTGGGCCTGATGCTGGCCGACCTGGTCGCGCGCGCCCACGGCGGCACCCTCACGCTGCCCGTCGTCGAGAAGGGCTTTGCACTCGAGCTGCGCCTGCCGCTGCCCCTTCCAGCATCCACGCCAGGATCATCCGCATGAACAGCGATCGCCCCGTCCTCATCACCGGCTTCGAACCCTTCGATGGCGACGCGATCAACCCCTCGTGGCAGATCGCGCAGGCGCTGCACGGCCAGCAGATCGAGGCGGCGCGCGTGGTCAGTGTGCAGCTGCCGTGCTGCTTCGACACCTCACTGTCCGCCCTGCGCGCTGCACTCGGGCGGCATCGGCCGCAGCTCGTGCTGGCGCTGGGGCAGGCTGCGCGTGCGGTGATCAGCCTCGAGCGGGTGGCGATCAACGTGATCGACGCGCGCATTGCCGACAACGCGGGCCGCCAGCCGGTCGACGAACCGGTGCTTGCGGCAGCGCCGGCGGCCTATTTCGGCAGCCTGCCGATCAAGGCGATGTGGGCGGCGCTGCAGGAAGCCGGCATCGCGGCCGAGGTGTCGCAGACGGCCGGCACCTTCGTCTGCAACCAGGTCTTCTTCGGTCTCATGCACATGCTGCGCCGGCGCACCGGCGTGCGCGGCGGCTTTGTGCATGTGCCGATGCTGCCCGAGCAGGCCGCAGCGCGTGGGCTGGAAGGGGGCATGCCGCTGTCGCGCCAGATCGAGGGCGTGCGCGTGGCCCTGGCAGCGGCCCTGCAGACCGGGGTCGACCGGCGGCTGGGGGCCGGCCGGCTCGACTGATGCAGGGGCCGCGTGCGGGCGTGACTACTTCAGGCTCGTGAAGCGCGCCTCGGGGCGGTCGTCCGAGCGGTGGATGGTCGTCACGTTGGGCTTCAGCGCCCAGGGGCGCATCTGGTGGTGCAGCGGGATGAGCAGGACCTCGTCCTTGATGCGCACCAGCGCGTCGTGGATCTCGGCGTTGCGCTTGGTGTTGTCCATCTCGACCTTCATGGCGTCGGTCAGGCGGTCGACCTCGGGGTCGCTGATCTTGGAGAAGTTGAAGTTGCCGTCGGCCCCCGTCGTGCGCGTGCGCACCAGCGCCTGGATGGTGTACTGCGCGTCGTAGGTCGCCACGCCCCAGCCCAGCAGGTACATCGACGAATCGAAGTTCTGGAACTTCTGCGCGAAGGTGGCCATGTTCTCGGCCATCAGCGTGGCCTTGATGCCGATCTTGGCCCACATGGCGACGATCGCCTGGCAGATCTCCTCGTCGTTGACGTAGCGGTTGTTCGGGCAGTTGAGGCGGAACTCGAAGCCCTGCGGGTAGCCGGCATCGGCCAGCAGCTTCTTTGCGCCTTCGACGTCGACCTTGGCGGGCTGGTCGAGTGCATCGGTGTGGCCGTTGACGCCGGGGGCGACCATGATGCCTGCGGGGATCGACAGCCCGCGCATGATGTTGCGCTGGATCGCCACGCGGTCGATGGTCATGCTCAGTGCCTGGCGCACGCGCTTGTCGGCAAACGGGTTCTTGCCCTTGACGCTGCTGTGCTTCAACTCGGCGCTGCCGACGTCGGGCGCCAGGAAGATGGTGCGCACCTCGGGGCCATCGAGGATCTTGACCTTGGGGTCGGCGCGCAGCCGGGCCACGTCCTGCGTGGGCAGGTCGGTGAGCATGTCGACATCACCCGAGAGCAGGGCCGCAACCCGCGTGGGGTCGCTCTTGATGGGCGTGTAGACGACATCCTTGACGTTGCCGGTGTGCTTGTCCCACCAGCCGTCGTTGCGCGTCATCGTCAGCCGCTGCTCGGGCATCCAGCCGGTGATCCGGTAGGGTCCGGTACCCATGACGTTGCGGGACGCGAAGTTCTCTTCCTTGTTCTTGAAATCCTGCACGTTGGTGGTGCGGTTCTTCTCCGACCACGCCTTGCTCATGACGTAGAAGTTGATCGCGTTGCGCAGCAGGATCGGGTTGGGCGCGGCGAGCATGAAGTCCACGGTGTGGTCGTCGACCTTGCGCACCTCGTTGACGCCGGAGACCGAGGCCGACATCGTCGCGTTGGGCTGGCGCACGCGGCCAAACGAGAACACCACGTCGTCGGCGGTGAAGGGCGAGCCGTCGTGGAACTTGACCCCGCGGCGCAGCTCGAAGCGCACCTGCGTGGGGCTGATGGTGGTCCACTTCGTGGCCAGCGCCGGCTCGACCTCGTACTTGGCGCTGTAGCGCACCAGGCCCTCGTAGGCGTGCTGCAGCAGCGCCAGCGTGGTGGCGTGGTTCTGCGAGTGCGGATCCATCGTCAGCGCGTCGTTCTGCGCCGCCCAGCGCAGCGTCTGGGCGTGCAGCGGGCCGGCGGCCAGGGCCGCGAGCGCCGTCGCAGCCAGGAGGGTCTTGAGGTTCATCGTCGCGGCTCCAGGGTTGCAAAAGCGGCGAATGCTAGCCGTGCCTGCTGACCCCGCTGGGGCGGGAAAGCCCCGAGGGCCACAGGCGCCGACGAGCGCCAAACGGCCTCAGGACGGGTCCAGAATCGCTGGCTTTTGCCCGCCACGTTGCACACCACCTGCCCGAGTCCGAGCGCCGATGTTCGCCTTCATCCTCCGCCGCCTTGCACAAGCCCTGGCCGTGCTGCTCACGGTGGCCTTCGTGGCGTTCATGCTGTTCCAGTTCGTCGGCGACCCGGTGACCAACATGCTCGGGCAGGACGCCACGCAGGAACAGCGTGATGCGCTGCGCCGCGACCTGGGGCTGGACCAGCCCTTCCTGGTCCAGTTTGCCGCCTTCGTCGGCAACGCGGTGCGCGGTGACTTCGGCATGAGCCTGCGCCAGAGCCAGAAGGTGTCGACGCTGATCCTCGAGCGGCTTCCGGCGACGCTGGAGCTCTCCATCCTGGCGGCCATCATGGCGCTGGCGGTGGGTATCCCGCTGGGCGTCTATGCGGCGCTGCGGCGGCAGCGGCGGCTGGCGCAGGTGCTGATGGGCCTGTCGCTGCTGGGCGTGTCGCTGCCGACCTTCCTGATCGGTATCTTCCTGATCCTGTTCTTTGCCGTGCTGCTGAACTGGCTGCCCAGCTTCGGCCGCGGCGAGACGGTGATGCTGGGCGGCTGGAGCACGGGACTGCTCACGGTCGACGGCTGG
>JADZCL010000202.1 GCA_020851615.1 Rubrivivax sp. | reverse complement strand
TTGCGTGAGCGGCGACGTGCGCTGGGCATCACGCAGGCGGGGCTGGCCGCACAGGTGGGCATCTCGGCCTCCTACCTGAACCTGATCGAGAGCGACAAGCGCAACATCGGCGGCGCCCTGCTGCAGCGCCTTGCAGCCGCACTCGACATCGACATGCGGGAGCTCGACGGCGCCAGCGAGCGGCGCCTGCTCGACGACCTCGGCGAGCTCGTTGGGGAGCCCTTGCTGGCCGACCTGCGCCTGGATCCGGGTGCCGCGCATGCGTTGGCCAGCACGCAGCGCCCCTGGGCCCAGGCGCTGGTGCGCCTGCACCGTGCGTGGCTCGACCGCGGGCAAGCGGTCAGCGCGCTCTCCGATCGCCTCAACCAGGATCCGTTCCTGGCCGGCGCGGTGCACAACATGCTGACCCAGGTGGCTGCAATCCGCTCGGCCACCGAGATCCTTGAGACGGTTGCCGATCTCGCCCCTGCCCAACGCCAGCGCTTCACGGCGATCGTCGGTACCGAGAGCGCCCGCCTGGCTGACGTGGCCACGAGCCTGGCGACCTTCTTCGACAAGGACTTCTCCGGCACGCGCTCCCTGACTCCGGTCGACGAGGTAGACGACTTCTTCTTCGACCACGACAACCATTTCGACGCACTCGAGGCGGCCGCGCTGCGGCTGCGCACCACAGCCGGCCTGGCCGACCCCTGTGACGAGGGCGCACTGCTCGAGTACCTGCAGCGCCGCCACGGCGTTCACGTCGTGGAACGCCCGGTGCAGAGCGGCGAAGGCACGACTGCAAGCGCAAGCGTCAACCTGCAAACGCCGGCCGTCTTCGACTCCGGCACACGCACGCTCAGCGTGGCCGACCGCGCCTCAGCGCCGACGCTGCGCTTCGAGCTGGCGCGGCTGGCGGCCGAGCTCGCCGACGAGGGGCGGGCGGTCGACGGCGTGCTCACCCAGGCGACCCAGCTTGGGACCGAGGCGGCACGCCGGCGGGCACGCCGCGCGCTGACCTCCTACCTCGCGGCCGCGACCCTGCTGCCCTACGAAGGCTTTCTCGCTGCCGCGCGGCAGATGCGCTACGACATCAACCACCTCGCTGCACGCTTTCGCGCCAGCACCGAGCAGGTCTGCCACCGCCTGGCATCGCTGCGACGCCCGGGCGCGGCGGGCATTCCCTTCGCATTCATGCGCATCGATGCCGCGGGCTTCACCAGCAAGCGTCTGCCGATCCCCCAGCTGGCGGTGCCGCGCCATGCCCAGGCGTGCCCGATGTGGGCCATCTACCAGGCGCAGCACACGCCTGGCTCCGTGCTGCGCCAGTTGGCTGCCTTCCCCTCCGGCGCACGGCTGCTGTTCATCGCCTGCACCGCCGAGAAGGCCCGCCCGGCCTTCATCCAGCCCCGGCGTCTGGTCTCCATCATGCTGGCCTGCGACGCGCTGTTCGCGGACCAGACGGTCTACGGGGACGGCCTCGATCTGTCCTCGACGGCTGCCGCCGTCCCGGTGGGGCCGAACTGCCGGATGTGCGTCCGCCACCAGTGCGCCTACCGGCAGGAGGATCCCGTGCTCGACCCGGCCGTGGCTGCAGCCTGAAGGGCTGGCATGGCGGCCCCGCCAGCTACGGCCCCGCCAGCTACACTTGGCAACGTCCCTGCCCGGGGCGCCATCCTTACCGCTGCACACAGGAGACAGGGACCATGGCGACCCGCGTGCTGATCGCCGAGGACGAGCCGAACATCGTCGAGTCGCTGGACTTCGTGCTGCAGCGCGAAGGCTTCGACGTCACCTCGGTGCTCGATGGCGACGCGGCACTGCGCCGCCTGCGCAGTGCACCGCCCGACCTGCTGATCCTAGACCTGATGCTGCCACGCATGAGCGGCTTCGAGGTCCTGAAGGCGGTGAAGGCGGACCCGGTGCTGAAAAGCATCCCGGTCCTCATCCTCACCGCCAAGGGTCAGGCACAGGATCGCCGCTTGGCGCAGGAGATCGGCGTCGACGCCTTCATGACCAAACCCTTCTCCAACCGTGAGGTTGTCGAACAGGTGCACCGCTTGACCGCACGCTGAAGGGAGTGCCCATGCCACGCAAGAGCCCGCGCTCGGTCTCGGTGCGGCTGCGCGATGCCGCGGCCCTGCTGCCCGCGCTCGGCGCCTTCCTCTTCATGCCGCCGGCGATCACGCTCTTTGGCGGCGGGACGATGCTGGCTGGCATCCCGGCGATCGTCCTCTACGTGTTCGGCGTGTGGCTGGCGCTGATCGCCGGCACGGCCTACATCGCGCACCGGCTCGCGCCGTTGATCCCACCCGAGGTCGACGCCGCCCCGATCGAGCCGCCGCCTTCCGAGCCGGCAGGCTGATGCTGTCGGCCAACGTCGTCCTGCTGACGGCGCTGCTATACGTGGCGCTGCTGTTCACCGTGGCCTTCGTCGGCGACCGCCGAGCCCGCGCTGGGCGCCTGGGCTGGCTGCAGTCGCCGGTCATCTACACGCTCTCGATCTCGGTCTATTGCACCTCGTGGACCTTCTACGGCGCAGTGGGTTCGGCCGCACGCAGCGGGCTGGAGTTCGCCACCATCTACCTGGGGCCCACGCTGGTGTTCGTCGGCTGGTGGGTGCTGCTGCGCAAGATCGTGCGCATCGCGCACACGCATGGCATCACCTCGATCGCCGACATGGTCTCTTCGCGCTACGGCAAGAGCACCAGCCTGGCGGCGCTGGTCACCTTGATCGCCGTCGTCAGCACGACGCCCTACATCGCGCTGCAGCTCAAGGCGGTGGCCACCAGCTTCCAGGTCATCAGCAACAGCGGGCCCGATACCTTGTCCGGCTCCCCCGCGGGCGCGCCGGACTACCAGACCGCGTTCTGGATCGCCGTCGGGATGGCGGTCTTCACCATCCTGTTCGGCACGCGCAACATCGACGCCAAGGAGCGCCATCACGGCGTTGTCGCAGCCATCGCGCTGGAGGCGGTGGTCAAGCTGCTTGCGCTGCTGGCGGTCGGGGTCGTTGCCGTCTGGGGAGTGGCCGGCGGCAGCGAGCACATCTTCTCGCTCGCCCCGCACGGCCTGCTGGACATGCAGGAGGCCTTCGGTGCGCGCTGGGTGACGGTGATCGTGCTGTCGGGTGCTGCGGTGATCTGCCTGCCGCGCCAGTTCCAGGTAACGGTGGTCGAGAACGTCGACGAATCACACCTGCGCACCGCGGCCTGGCTGTTCCCGCTCTACCTCTTCCTGCTCAGCCTGTTCGTGCTGCCGATCGCCATCGCCGGGCTGAACTACCTGCCCAAGGACGCCAACCCCGACATGTTCGTGCTCACGCTGCCGCTATGGGCCAGCCGCAACGACGTCGCGCTGCTGGCCTTCCTGGGCGGCTTCTCGGCGGCCACCTCGATGGTGATCGTGGCCTGCATCGCGCTGTCGACGATGATCTCCAACCACATCGTGATGCCGCTGGCCCTGCGCCTGCGCTGGATCACACACAGCGCCAGCGGCGAGATCGGACACTTCCTGCTGCTGAGCCGGCGCGTGAGCATCTGCGCAATGCTGGCGCTCGGGTTCCTCTACTTCCGCCTGAGCGGCAACTCCGACGCCCTGGCCTCGATCGGGCTGATCGCCTTCGTCGGCGCGGTACAGGTCCTGCCCAGCCTGCTCGGGGGCCTGTTCTGGCGCCAGGCCAGTGCGCGGGGCGCCTTTGCCGGCTTGCTGGCGGGGACGGTGCTGTGGACCTACACGCTCTTCCTGCCCAGCTTCGGCAGCGGCATCATCCTCGCGCCGCAGACGCTTGCGCATGGGCTGCTGGGCCTGGCGTGGCTGCGCCCGCACGCGCTGTTCGGGCTCACCGGCCTGGACCCGCTGATGCACGCCATCTTCTGGAGCCTGTCGGTCAACACGCTGCTGTTCGTGTCGGTCTCGCTGTGGAGCGAGCCGACACCGCTGGAGCGGCTGCAGGGTACGCTCTTCGTGGACGTGTTCCGCACGCCCGCCGAGGCCACCGCCGGGCTGCTGCGCCGCTCGGCCCCCGCCGACGACCTCAATGCGCTGGCCCAGCGCATCCTCGGTGCGGACGAGGCACGCCGCTTCTTCCGCCGCGCCGCGCTGCAGCAGGGTCGCGGACGCAGCGGCCCGGTCGCCGACGATGCCTTCATCACCCAGCTCGAGCGCACGCTGGCGGGCAGCGTGGGCGGCGCCTCGGCGCACGCCATGATCTCGCAGGTGGTCACCGGGCAGACGATCAGCCTGGACGCGCTGATGCGCATCGCCGACGAGGCCCAGCGCATCCGCGAGTACAGCCACCAGCTCGAGGAGAAGTCGCGCCAGCTCGAGGCCACCGCCGACCAGCTGGCGCTGGCCAACGAGCGCCTGCGCCGGCTGGACGTCGAGAAGGACCACTTCCTGAGCCAGGTCAGCCACGAGGTGCGCACGCCGATGACCTCGATCCGTTCCTTCTCCGAGACGCTGCTCGACCCGCGCGCGCTCGACCCGGACAAGGCGCAGCGCTTCCTGGGCATCATCCACGACGAGAGCGTGCGGCTGACGCGGTTGCTGGACAGCATCCTCGAGCTGAACCTGCTCGAGCACGGCGAGGCACCCTGGGCGCTGGCACGCATCGACCCCGAACGCGCGCTGGACCACTCGATGCGCATCTGCCAGGGCCTGGCCTCGGCCGCCGGCGTCCAGCTGCGCGAAGGCCAGCGCGCACGCGACGTCGTCGTCGAAGGCGATGCCGACCGCCTGAGCCAGGTCTTCATCAACCTCATCTCCAACGCCATCAAGTACAACTCCAGCGCCCAGCCCTGGGTCCAGGTGAGCAGCCACGTCGATCAAGGCGTGTACGTGGTCTCGATCGACGACAACGGGCCGGGTATCCGGGCCGACGAGCGCGAGCTCATCTTCTCCAAGTTCCGTCGCGGCTGGGCGCACACGCACACCTCGGTGCCCGGAGCGGGGCTGGGCCTGGCGATCAGTTGGCAGATCATGCGGCGCATCGGCGGCGCGCTGGTTCTGGCCCCGGACACCGGCAGCGGCAGCGGGGCCTGCTTTCGCGTCACGCTGCCCTGCCTGCAGCCCAGCCGATGAAGCGGTCCGCCCTGCAGCGTGCAGGACGTCCCGTCTATGATGCGCCGCCACACCCTTCCTGCAACCTCAACCGGCCCAGGCACGCACCATGTATCAACGCATCCTCGTTCCCGTCGACGGTTCCCGCTTCTCGGAACAACTGATCGGCCCGGCCGCCGAAGTCGCGCGAGCGACCGGTGCGCGGCTTGCGCTGCTGCGCGTGGTCGATCATCCCGACGAACAGGCGACTGCACAGCGTGAGCTGCAGGCACTGGCCACGCCGTTCCAGGCCGATGCCTTGTGCGTGACGACGACCAACGGCAGCGTGGCGACCGCGATCGGCGACGAGGCGCGGCGCGTGCCGCAGACGCTGGTGGCGATGTGCTCGCACGGGCGCAGCGGCACCTTGCAGGCGGTGTTCGGCAGCGTTGCGCTGCAGGTCCTTGGCAGCCTGGGCGAACCGCTGGTCGTGTTCCGCCCGCGCGCCGGGGGGCCGCGGGCCGCCTCGCGCATCGAGCAGATCGTGCTGCCGCTGGACGGCAGCGCCGTCTCCGAAGCCATCATCCCGCAGGCGGCGGCGTTCGCCAAATGGCTTTCGGCCAAGGTCGTGGTCGTCTCCGTGCTCGACCCGGCGCTCAAGCCCGAGCCCGGCGTGCCCGCGGGCGACGTGCAGGAATCCAGCTACGTGCGCAGCATCGCGCGCGATATCGGCGACCGCCATGGCGTGGCGGTGAGCTGGGAAGTGCTGCGCGGCGACCCGAAGGAAGCGATCCCGACCTGGGTGCGCGGGCTCGAGCACGCGATGCTGGCGATGACCACGCACGGACGCAGCGGCCTGCGCAGCCTGATGGCCGGCAGCGTGATGGCGCAGTGCCTGCGCGACGCCGACGTGCCGATCTACACCCGCCTGCCCTGAACCGCCTCCGACCTCCGCCCGCTGCTGCGCAAGCCCATGCACAAGCTCGTCCTCATCCGCCACGGCGAATCGACCTGGAACCTGGAGAACCGCTTCACCGGCTGGACCGATGTCCCGCTGACCGAGACCGGTGTGCAGCAGGCGCGGGCTGCAGGCCAGTTGCTCGGCGCGGGTGGGTGGGAGTTCGACGTTGCCTACACCTCGGTGCTCAAGCGCGCGATCTGGACACTGTGGCACTGCCTGGACGCGATGGAGCGCACCTGGCTGCCGATCGTCAACGACTGGCGTCTGAATGAACGGCACTACGGCGCGCTGCAAGGCCTGAACAAGGCCGAGACCGCACGCCAGTACGGGGATGCGCAGGTGCTCACCTGGCGGCGCAGCTACGACACCCCACCGCCGGTGCTGGACGCCGCCGATCCCCGTGGGCAGCGAGCCGACATCCGCTACGCGCATCTGGCCCCGGAGCAGATCCCGCTCACCGAGTGCCTTGCCGACACCGTGGCCCGCGTGCTGCCGTGCTGGCACGAGCGGCTGGCGCCAGCCATCCGTCGCGGCGAGCGCGTGCTCGTGGCCGCACATGGCAACAGCATTCGCGCCCTGGTGAAGTATCTCGACGGCATCAGCGACGGCGACATCGTCGGCCTGAACATCCCCAACGGGATCCCGCTGGTCTACGAACTGGACGCCGACCTGAAGCCGCTGCGCCGCGACTACCTGGGCGACGCCCAGGCGGTCGCGCAGGCGGCCGCGGCCGTGGCCGGCCAGGGCAAGGCGGGCTGAACCCTCGCCCTCAGACCGGGGGCACCGCCCACTCGGCCAAGGCCTGCGCCAGCAGCGGTGCCACGCTGACGCAGTTGCTCGCGTGCGGAACGCTGTCGGTGCTCCAGACATGACGCACCCCTGCGGCCTGCAGGCGCTGCAGCGCGTCCCCCACGAAGAGCCCGTGCGTGACCGCCACGTCGACGGTGGCGGCACCACGCACCCGCAGCGTGCACGCCGCATCGACCAGCGTGCGCCCGGTGCTGGCGACGTCGTCCAGCAGCACGACAGCACGGCCACTGACATCGGCCGCCGGGACGCTGACCTGCACCTCGTGGTCACCCAGGCGCTGCTTGTGCGAGACGAGATAGGCCAGGCCCGGCCCCCGTGCGGCCGCGGCCACCCATTGCTCGGCCTCTTCATCCGGCGCCACCAGCAGCGCCCCGGGCACCTGCTGCGCAACCCAGTCGCCCAGCAGCGGCGCAGCACTCAGCGTGACGCCGCGCCGTCCGGGCACCACTTCGTCGAGCGTCGTCACCCGATGCAGGTGCGGATCGACCGTCATCACGCATTCGAACGCCGCCGCCAGCAGCCGGCCCAGCTGGCGCTGGCTGACCACTTCCCCCGGTGTGAAGGCGATGTCCTGGCGCATGTAGGCCAGATAGGGACTGACCAGCGCCAGGCGCCGGGCGCCAAGCTCGCGTGCCCCGGCCGCAGCCAGGAGCAGTTCGGTCAGCTTGGCGTTGGGTTGCTGCAGGCCACGCAGCAGCGCCACGCACGCGGGCAGGTGGGGCGGCAGGCGCAGGCGCGTCTCGCCGTCGGGGAACCCGTGGCGCTGCACCTCGCACACGCGCCAGCCAAGCGCCTGCGCCACACGCGCGGCAAGCGTCCATTCGTCGTCGAAGGCCAGCAGCATGGGTGGGGCCTGCATCCCGGTCGCCTCGCTCATGGCGCCACCCCGTTGCCCGTGCAGTCCGGCGGCAAGTCGGCGGCCACGCCCAGGCGGTAGCCACTGTCCTGCAGCGCCAGGCGCCGTGCAAAGCCGAGATCGGCCTCATGCCGTGCGTGCACCCGGTACAGCAAGGCGCCCGCGCGCACCGGTTCACCGAGCTTGCGTGCCAGCCACACGCCGGCGTCCTTGACTTGCGGCGCGCCGGCCAGGCGGGCAATGCGCGCCAGGCGCAGGTTGTCGATGCCCACGACGAGGCCATCCTCCGGCGCGGCGATCTCGAAGCTGAGCGGTGCGGGATCGGCCAGGCCGCCTGCGGGCGCACTGCGCCGCCCCTGCGCGTCGATGATGGCGTTCATCTGCGCCAGCGCCCGACCCGAGTCGAGGATGTCGCGCGCGATGCGCCAGCCGTCGCCGCCGCGCACCGCAGGGTCGAACTCGATCACGCGCCCCGCCAGGTGCAGCGACTTCTGGCGCAGGTCCTGCGGCGCGTCGGGGTGGTTGGTCAGCACCTGCATCACGTCGTGCGCCTCCAGCAGCGGCCCGATGCCGCGACCAATCGGCTGACGGCCATCGGTGATGACGACGTCCAGGTGCAGCGACAGGCGCCGCGCGACATATTCGAACAGGCGCTTGAGCCGCTGCGCGTCAGGCATGCTGCGCACCTTGGCGCTCGGGCCGATGGGGATGTCCAGCACCAGGTGGGTGGAGCCCGCGGCGATCTTCTTGCTCAGGATCGAGGCCACCATCTGCCCCGACGAGTCGATTGCCAGCGGTCGCTCGACGGCGATCAGGATGTCGTCGGCGGGCGAGAGGTCGGCCGTGCCGCCCCAGGCCAGGCAGCCGCGCGTCTGGCGCACGATCTCCTGCAGCCGCGGCAGCGGCAGCTCGACCTCGGCCAGCACCTCCATGGTATCGGCCGTGCCCGCCGGCGAGGTGATGGCGCGCGAACTGGTCTTGGGGCAGAGCATGCCGTGCGCCGTGACGATAGGCACGACGAGCATCGAGGTGCGGTTGCCCGGGATGCCTCCGATGCAGTGCTTGTCGACCACCGGTGCGCCCAGCACGTCGTGCCGCCAGTCGATGCGCTGGCCGACGGCAACCATCGCCTCGGTCAGGTGCAGCACCTCGTCGCGATCGAGCTCGAACTGATTGGTGGCCACGACCAGGGCGGCCAGTTCGATCTTCGAGTAGCGCGCGCCGGCGACGTCACGGATGATCGCTGCCAGATCCTCGCGCGAGAGCCGCTCGCCGGCAATCTTGCGGTGCAGCGCCGAGATCGACGCCGGCGGCTCGGCGTGCTCGACGAAGGCGTCGCTGCCGGCGGCCACCCCCAGGCGGTCGAAGGCCTCCTCGCTCAGGCCCAGCTCGAGCGGCCCGACGATGCAGTCGTCGTCGACGACATTGAGCACGGCGGCGATGGTGCGGCCGTCGGTGCGCACCGTGACCTTGGCCATCGCCTGGAATCCCGCCGCCCTCACCACCGGGCAGTTGCGATGCAGGAAGGCGACGTTCTCGCGCCAGGTGTCGATGCCCACGCGGCGGATGCGCAAGGCGGGGGCCGCGGGCTTCATGCGACCGCGCGGCGCAGGGCAAAGACGGGCACCGACCGGGCCATCAACGGCGGTCCCAGGCGATCGTGCCCGCGACCAAGGTGGTGACGACCCGTCCGCGCATGGGCACGCCGCTGCTGGCCAAGGCAAACGGCGTGTGCTTGCCCTGGCTGCACAGCGTCGCAGGGGTCACGTCCCATGCCGCATCGGGGTCGAACACGCAGACGTCGGCCACACCCCCCTCGACCAGCCTCCCGGCACTGGACGCCAGCGAGCCCAGGGCATCGCCGAGCACCCGCACCGGCTCGCAGGTGACGCGCGCCAGCGTGCGTGCCAGCGCCAGCCCCTGCTCCTGCCCCCAGCGCAGCGCCAGCGGCAACAGCAACTCGATGCCGCTGGCACCGGCTTCGGCCTCGGCGAAGGGCAGGTTCTTCATGTCCTCGGCGACCGGGTTGTGGTCGGAGACCAGCGCATCCAGCGTGCCGTCCGCAAGTGCTGCGCGCAGTGCCTCGCGGTCGGCCACCTGCCGCAGCGGGGGCGTCAGCCGCAGGTCGGCGTCGAAGTAGCCGATATCGGCATCGACGAGGTGCAGCGAGTTGATGCTGGCATCGGCGGTGATCGGCAGGCCCTCGGCCTTGGCCGCACGCACGAGCGCCACGCCGGCGGCACTCGAGAGCCGGCACAGGTGCAGCCGCGCCCCGGTGGCACGCACGAGCTCGAACAAGGTGTGCAGCGCGATCGTTTCGGCGGCCACCGGGACCCCCGACAGCCCAAGCCGCGTGGCCACCGCGCCGCTGGCCGCGACACCCTTGCCAAGCCATGCATCCTGCGGTCGCAGCCACACGCCCAGCCGATGCGTGGCCGCATACTGCAGGGCCCGCAGCAGCACCTGCGTGTCGGCAATCGGCGCGTCGACCTGCGCAAAGCCGACGCAGCCGGACTCGCTCAACTCGACCATCTCGGTCAGCACCTGACCCTGCAGCGTGCGCGTGAGCGCCCCGAGCGGGAACACGCGGCAGCGCGAGAGCTTGCGCGCACGGAACTTGAGCATCTCGACGAGCCCGGGCTCGTCGAGCACCGGGTCGGTGTCGGGCTGGCAGACGAGGCTGGTCACGCCGCCGGCCGCAGCAGCCTGCAGCTCGCTCTCCAGCATGCCCTCGTGCTCCTGACCGGGTTCCCGCAGGCGCGCGGCGAGGTCGACCAGGCCGGGCGCCACGACAAGGCCGCTGGCGTCGATGCGGCGCTCGGCCGCGAGGCTTGCCGCCTTGGGCCCGATGGCCACGATGCGATCGCCGGCAATGGCCACGTCGGCCAGTTCGTCTCGGCCGCTGGCCGGATCGATCACGCGCCCGCCGTGGATCGTGAGCCTCATGCCGAGTTCCCCGCCAGGGTGGACATCACCGCCATGCGCACCGCGATGCCGAAGCTGACCTGCGGCAGGATGACGCTCTGCGCGCCATCAGCCACCACCGAGTCGATTTCCACGCCGCGATTGATCGGGCCGGGGTGCATGACGATCGCGTCAGGGCGGGCCAGCGCCAGCTTCTGCGGCGTCAGGCCGTAGGTCTTGAAGAACTCGCCGGCGCTGGGCAGCATGGCGCCACTCATGCGCTCGTTCTGCAGGCGCAGCATGATGATGACGTCAGCATCGCGGATGCCGTCTGCCATGTCGTGGCACACGCGCACGCCCATCGCCGCGAGATCCCCGGGCACCAGCGTCTTCGGGCCGACGACGCGGATGTCGGGCACGCCCAGGATGGACAGCGCATGGATGTCGCTGCGCGCCACGCGCGAATGCACGATGTCGCCCACCACGGCCACGCGCAGCTGCGTGAAGTCCCGCTTGTAGTGGCGGATCGTGTACATGTCCAGCAGCCCCTGAGTCGGGTGTGCGTGGCGGCCGTCGCCGGCGTTCACGACATGCACGTGCGGCGCGCAGTGCTGGGCAATCAGGTGCGGCGCCCCGCTCTCGCCGTGGCGCACGACGAACATGTCGGCATGCATCGCCGACAGGTTGGCGATGGTGTCCAGCAGGCTCTCGCCCTTGGCGGTGCTGCTGCGCGCGATGTCCAGGTTGATGACGTCGGCCGACAGGCGCTTGGCAGCGATCTCGAATGTCGTGCGCGTGCGCGTGCTGTTCTCGAAGAACAGGTTGAAGACGCTCTTGCCGCGCAGCAGCGGGACCTTCTTGACCTCGCGTTCGCTCACGCTCAGGAAGGTGCCCGCGGTGTCCAGGATCTGCACCAGCACGTCGCGCGGCAGGCCCTCGATCGAGAGCAGGTGCACGAGTTCGCCGCGGGCGTTGAGCTGCGGGTTGCGGTGCGCGCGCATCAGCGGCGCTCCTGCACCGAGAAGCTGAAGCGTCCGTCCGCCTCACGCGCCAGCTCGAGGGTGCGGGTGGCCGGCAGGCTGACCCGTGCTGCGGCAAAGTCCGCGGCGATCGGCAACTCGCGCCCGCCGCGGTCGACCAGCACGGCGAGCTTAACGCTGGCCGGGCGGCCGAAGTCGTAGAGCTCGTTGAGCACGGCGCGGATGGTGCGCCCGGTGTAGAGCACGTCGTCGACGAGCACGATGTGCCGGCCCGCAACCGCAAACGGCAGGCTGGTGGCGCCACTGCTGCCGGCCAGCCCGCGTGAGCCGAAGTCGTCGCGATGCAGGGCGCTCGAGATCACGCCCGGGCGGCCGGGGCGGCCCAGGTCCGCGTGCAGCCGCTCGGCCAGCCAGGCGCCCCCGGACCAGATCCCCACGAGGGCGGCGTCCGGTGCCAGCAGGGCACGCACGCCACTGCGCAGCTCGTCGTAGAGCGCCTGGGCGTCGAGCTCCAGCAGCATCAGCGGGCTTCCCCCTGCGCCCGCAGGTGCTGCTCGAGGATCAGCACGGCGGCCGCGGCATCGGCATCGCGGGCGCCTGCGGCAAGCGCCTCGGTCGTCGTGTAGCGCTCGTCGACCTCGTGCACCGGCAGACCGAAGCGCCCGTGCAGCTGGCGCGCAAAGCGCCGTGCACGGTGCGTGTTCTCATGCGCGGCGCCGTCGGGGTGCAAGGGCACGCCAACGACGAGCGCGTCGGGCCGCCACTCGCCGATCAGGCGCTCGATCGCGGCGAAGCGGGCCTGCCCTTCGGCAGCGATGGTGCGCAGCCCCTTGGCATGCTCCAGCAGCGTGTTGCCACTGGCCACGCCCACGCGCCGCGTGCCGAAGTCGAAGGCGAGGAAGGACCGCGCCGGTCGCGCTGCTGCGCCTGCGGGCTCAGGCATGCCCGGCCTCGTTGGAGAGCATGTGCGGATCGAAGCCCAGCAGCGACACGGCGCGCTCATAGCGCTGCTCGATCGGCGTATCGAAGATGATCACCGGATCGGCGTCGACGGTCAGCCAGCCGTTGCGGCCGAGTTCGTCCTCGAGCTGGCCGGCCGACCAGCCGCTGCAGCCCAGCGTGACGAGCACACGCCGTGGACCCGCGCCGGTCGACAGTGCCTCCAGCACGTCCTTGCTGGTCGTCATCTCGAGGCCGCCGGGCACCGACATCGTCGAGGTGTAGGGGCTCTGGCCCTCGCCCAGCTTCTCGTGCAGCACGAAGCCGCGCTCGGTGCGCACGGGACCGCCGTAGAAGACCGGCTGCTCGGCGAGTTCAGCGCGCGCCAGCGGCAGCTCGACCTTCTCGAACAGGTTCTTCAGCTTGATGTCGATCGGCTTGTTGATCACCAGCCCGAGCGCGCCCTGCTCGTTGTGTTCGCACAGGTAGACCACCGAACCGGCAAAGTTGTCGTCTGCCATCCCGGGCATGGCGATCAGGAACTGGTTCGTCAGGTCGATGCGCGCGCCACTGCCCATACGGGCATTCTAGTGTGCGGGTCTGCGCGGCGGTGCGCTCAGAACAGTTCGACGTCGCCCAGGTGGGCCTCCTCGGCCAGCACACCATCGGTAAGCAGGTCGCCATAGTGGACGACCTGGTCGCGACCGTTGTCCTTGGCGTGATAGACGGCCTTGTCGGCCCGCTCAAAGGCGCCGGCGGGAGAGTCGCCGATGCGCACCTCGGTGAAGCCGATCGAGACCGAGACATGGCCCACGCGCGGAAAGACATAGGCCGCCACGTTGCGACGCAGGCGCTCGTACGCCGCCAGTGCCTGCCCCGCCTCGTCGGCGCGCAGCAGGACGACGAACTCCTCACCCCCGAAGCGGTAGAGCTGGTCCTGGTAGCGAAAGCTGCTGCGCATCAGCCGCCCCAGCAGCAGCAGCACCTCGTCGCCGATCAGGTGTCCGTGGCGATCGTTGACGAGCTTGAAGTGGTCGATGTCCACGACGCCCAGCCAGGCCGCCGCGCCACCGCGCATCGGCGCGCCTGCCGGGCGGCCGCTGACAGCAGGCTCCTGCGAAGTCATGCGCAGGAAGGAATCGTCGAAGGTCTTGCGGTTGAGCAGCCCGGTGAGGGTGTCGCGTTCACTGTAGTCCAGCAGCGACTGCAGGTTGCGGTAGACGCGCAGGATGCTGCTGA
>JADZCL010000201.1 GCA_020851615.1 Rubrivivax sp. | reverse complement strand
CGGCTGGAGCGCGAGGGCATCGTCTACGACAACGCGTTTCAAAGCCACGGCTTGACCGAGACCTGCCCAGGGCATTCGGTGCTGCTCACCGGCAAGATGCCAGGGCACACCGGCATCGTCGGCAACTCCTGGTATGACGGGCAGACGGGAAAGAGCGTCTATTGCCTGGCCGACCCGGCTTACCGCGACGCCAGTGGCGACCCGAAGGCCATGGCAGTCGGGCCGCGCAACCTCGTGGCCAGTACCCTGGGGGACTGGCTGAAGCAGGCGTCGCCGGCCAGCCGCGTGGTGGCCGTGACGGCCAAGGATCGTTCGGCGATCACGCTGGGCGGGCATCGCGCCGATGCCTCCTTCTGGTATGTCGACGGCTTTGGCTTCACCACCTACGTCGGCCAGGGGGAGGACGCGGTGGCCAAGCTCGCGCCGGTGGCGGTGCTCAACGCCAAGGTCCAGCGCGAGGACGTGCCACCACCGGTCTGGACCTATCGCCACGACGAGTGCAAGGCCTACGAGGGAACGTACCGGATCGACGGCACGGACTGGAAGTCGACGCTGCCCCCGCAGCGCCCGGTCAAGCCCGGTGAGACGGCGCGGCCCGTGCGTGCCCTGCAGATCATGGATGCGCGCACGCTGGAGGCGGCCTTCACGCTGATCGACCACTACCGGCTCGGTCAGCGGGGGGTCACTGATCTGCTGGCGATCGGCTTCTCGGCGACCGACTTCGTCGGCCACGGCTACGGCACCAATGGGCCGGAAATGTGCGAGCAGATGTTCGTGCTCGACGAACTCATGGGCCGGCTCCTGACACGGCTCGAGGGGCTTGGCGTGCAGGTGGTCCTGGCACTGAGTGCGGACCACGGCGGCTCCGACTTCGTCGAACGGATGGCGACGCAGCAGGACTTCCCGCAGGCGCGGCGCGTGGACGGCAAGGCCTGGCTGGCCGCTGTGAATGCCGAACTCAAGAGCCGGCTCGCGCTGGCCGCCGACCCGCTGGCAAGCCCCGACATGATCCAGTTCTATGCGGTGGGGGCCGATCGCCGCCAGCTTGCGGAGCCGGCGCGTACCCGTGTGCTGGAGGCTGCGCTGCCCGTCATTCGCGCCCGGCCCGAGGTGCAGGCCGCGTTCTCTCTGGAGGAGCTGCTGGCGCAGGTGCCCCGGGGCGTCTCACCGGATGAGTTGACGCTGCGCGATCGCTTCGCACAGAGCGTGATGCGTGGACGATCGGGCGACATCCTGGTGGCCTATCGGCAGGGGATCGCGGTTGCGGCGCCCAGCTTCACTTCCTTCATCGAGACCCATTCCGGCCCCTACGACCTCGACCGCCGCGTGCCCGTCATCTTCTGGTGGCCCAAGGCGCCCGCGCAGTCACGCATCCTGCCGATCGCAACGACGGACATCGCGCCGACGCTGGCGCACATCGCCGGCGTGCCCGCGCCGCAAGACCTCGACGGACGCTGCCTGAACCTGGCCGGCCTCGGCACCTCCCCCTGCCCGGTTGCCGCGCCGCGCTAGGCCGGATGGCTCGATCTGTGCCCCAAAAGGAAAGGCCCCTTGCGGGGCCGTTCCTGGGCTGGGTGGAAGACCGGTCTGCTCAGTCCTCGCCGCCGAAGATCCCCAGCAGCGCCAGCAGACTCTGGAAGACGTTGTAGAGGCTCAGGTAGACACCCAGGGTGGCCGTCACGTAGTTCGTCTCCTCGCCGTCGCGAACGCGCTTGAGGTCGACCAGGATGAAGGCCGAGAAGACGAGGATCGCCAGCACCGCCAGCGTCATCATCAGCGCGCTGCTCTGCACGAACACGTTCGCAACGCCCACCACGAGGATGCCGATGGCGCCGATGAAGAGGAACTTCGAGAGGCCCGAGAGGTCGCGCTTGACGACGCTTGAGAGCAGCGCCATGCCGAAGAAGGCGGCGCTCGTGCCAGCGAAGGCCATCATCACCAGGCTGGCGCCGTTGCCCTTGCTGAGCACGAAGGCCAGCAGGCGCGAGAGCATCAGACCCATGAAGAAGGTGAAGGCCAGCAGCAGCGTCACGCCCAGACCCGAATTGGCGTTGCGCTGGATCGCGTAGATGAAGCCGAAGGCGCCGGCCATGAACACGATGAGGCCGATGACCGGCGACATGGCGGCAAACAGCCCCGTGGCCACGCCGACCCAGGCCCCGAGCACGGTCGGGATCATCGACAGCGCCAGCAAGGCATAGGTGTTGCGGAGCACGCGCTGGCGCTCGGCACCCAGGGCCAGCGGTGCGCCGCCGTAGAGTTCGGTATTCGTCGACATGTGACCTCCTTGATGGGCAGGATTGGGCAACGGGTGGATTCTAGGCGGAGGGCGCTGCCGCCCCGATTCCCGCAAACCGCATGCCGGCAATATGGCGGCAGACCCGGGATCCACAAGGGTGCGCTGCGAAGGCGCCGGGCCTGGGCTATCGTCGGGCCCGCGCGGCAAGCGCAGCAGCTGGAGAGTGCGATGCAGACCAGACCCATGCTCACGCTGGCCGACGTCCGCCGCATTGCCGCGGCGGCCGAGGCTGAGGCGCTTGCCAACGGCTGGGCGGTGAGCATCGCGATCGTCGACGATGGGGCGCACCTGCTGTGGCTGCAGCGCCTGGACGGCGCGGCACCGATCTCGGCCCAGATTGCGCCGGCCAAGGCGCAGACCGCGGCACTGGGCCGGCGGGAGAGCAAGGCCTACGAGGACATGATCAACGGCGGCCGCTTCTCCTTCCTGAGTGCGCCGCTGGTGGGGACGCTGGAGGGCGGGCTGCCGATCGTCGCCGATGGGCACGTGGTGGGTGCGGTCGGGGTGAGCGGAGTCAAGAGCGGCGAGGACGCCCAGGTCGCGCGCGCGGGGATCGCAGCACTCGGCGTGAGCTGAAGCGCGCGATGGCTTTGCGCCGACGCATATAATCCGCCGGTTCACCCGCCAACATCGCAGCCTAGCGAAATCCCGACCTCGGTTTCCCCCGGATTCGATCCCGACCAGCAGGACATCATTGGGTCGGCGGCGAGCTGGGCGCGCGAATCCCGGAGTCACTTCCTTTGCTGCCCCTCCTGTCCAGTGCGCGTGATGGCGCGCTCCTCGCCCTCGCCGACGGCACGACCTTCCTTGGCTCCTCGATCGGCGCGCCCGGTCGAACAGTCGGAGAAGTGGTGTTCAACACCGCGATGACCGGCTATCAGGAAATCCTCACCGACCCGAGCTACAGCCGGCAGCTCGTGACACTGACCTATCCGCATATCGGCAACACCGGGGTCAACGCGGAGGACGTCGAGTCGGTGCGGGTGCAGGCCGCGGGCCTGATCGTCAAGGACCTGCCTGCGCGCATGTCGAGCTTTCGCGCGACGCAGACCCTCTCGGACTACCTGCAGCGCGAAGGCGTGGTGGCGCTGGCGGACATCGATACGCGCCGGCTCACGCGGCGGCTGCGCAGCACGGGCACGCAGAACGGCTGCATCACGACCTACCCGCGTGGCACCGTGATCGATGCCACGCACCTGGCCGACGCGGTGGCCGCTGCACGTGCGGCGCCGCCGATGATGGGTCTGGACCTGGCGCGGGTTGTCAGCACCGCCGAGCCCTACGAATGGCTGGATACCGAGTGGCGCCTGGGTGAGGGCTACGGCCGCCTGATCGACGCGACGCACCATGTCGTGGCCTATGACTTCGGCGTCAAGCGCAACATCCTGCGCATGCTGGCCAGCCGTGGCTGCCGGGTCACCGTGGTGCCGGCGCAGACGTCGGCCCGCGAGGCGCTCGCGCTGCGCCCGCAGGGCATCTTCCTAAGCAACGGCCCTGGGGATCCGCAGCCCTGCGACTATGCGATTGCTGCTGTGCGCGAGTTCCTCGCCGCGGGCATCCCGATCTTCGGCATCTGCCTGGGTCACCAGATCCTGGCGCTCGCCTGTGGCGCACGGACGTTCAAGATGAAGTTCGGCCACCACGGCGCCAATCATCCGGTGCAGGACCTGGACACCGGCAGCGTGGCGATCACGAGCCAGAACCATGGCTTCGCGGTCGAGCGCGAGTCGCTGCCGCCGACGCTGCGCGCCACGCACGTGAGCCTGTTCGACGGCACGCTGCAGGGCATGACCCATACCGGCCGCCCGGCATTCAGCTTCCAGGGCCACCCCGAAGCACTGCCCGGGCCACACGACATCGGCCACCTCTTCGACCGCTTCGTGAAACTGATGGAAGAACGCTGAAATGCCCAAGCGCCAAGACCTGCACAGCGTCCTCATCATCGGAGCCGGCCCGATCGTGATCGGGCAGGCGTGCGAGTTCGACTACTCCGGCGCGCAGGCCTGCAAGGCCTTGCGCGAGGAGGGCTACCGCGTCGTGCTCGTGAACAGCAACCCGGCGACCATCATGACCGACCCGGAGATGGCCGATGCGACCTACATCGAGCCCATCACCTGGCAGGTGGTCGAGAAGATCATCGCGCGCGAGCGCGCGGCTCATCCGCACGAGCAGATGGCGCTGCTGCCGACGATGGGCGGGCAGACCGCACTCAACTGCGCGCTGGATCTGCACCGCCATGGCGCGCTCGAGCGCCACGGCGTCGAGATGATCGGTGCCAACCAGCACGCCATCGAGAAGGCCGAGGACCGGCTGAAGTTCAAGGATGCGATGACGGCCATCGGCCTGGATTCGGCCAAGAGCGGCATCGCGCACAGCTGGGACGAGGCGCAGATGGTGCAGAGGCGCATCGCGCAGCTCACCGCGGGCGCCGGGTTCCCGGTCGTGATCCGGCCGAGCTTCACCCTGGGCGGCACGGGCGGCGGCATCGCCTACAACCCCGAGGAGTTCGAGACGATCTGCAAGCGCGGGCTGGACCTGTCGCCGACCAACGAGCTGCTGATCGAGGAGAGCCTGATCGGCTGGAAGGAGTTCGAGATGGAGGTGGTCCGCGACCGTGCGGACAACTGCATCATCGTCTGCTCGATCGAGAACCTCGACCCGATGGGCATCCACACCGGCGACAGCATCACGGTGGCGCCCGCGCAGACACTCACCGACAAGGAGTACCAGCTGCTGCGCAACGCCTCGATCGCGATCCTGCGCGAGATCGGCGTGGAGACCGGCGGCTCCAACGTGCAGTTCGCGATCAACCCGGTGACCGGCCGCATGATCGTGATCGAGATGAACCCTCGCGTGAGCCGCAGCTCGGCACTGGCCTCCAAGGCCACCGGCTTCCCGATCGCCAAGGTGGCGGCCAAGCTGGCGGTGGGCTACACGCTCGACGAGCTGAAGAACGACATCACCGGCGGCGCAACGCCGACGAGCTTCGAGCCGTCGATCGACTACGTCGTCACCAAGGTGCCGCGCTTTGCCTTCGAGAAGTTCCCGGCTGCCGATTCGCGGCTGACGACGCAGATGAAGAGCGTGGGCGAGGTGATGGCCATGGGGCGCACCTTCAAGGAGAGTCTGCAGAAGGCGCTGCGCGGCCTGGAGACCGGCATCAGCGGCCTGGACCCTGTCAGCGACGACCGCGACGAGATCGTCGACGAGATCGGCAACGCCGGTCCCGACCGGCTGTTGTACCTGGCCGACGCCTTTCGCGTCGGCATGACGCTGCACGAGGTGTTCGAGGAGACCGAGATCGACCCGTGGTTCCTCGCGCAGATCGAGGAGATCGTCACCGCCGAGCGCGTGCTCGAGGGTCAGGATCTGGCCACGCTCACCGCGGCCGAGCTGCGCCAGCTCAAGCGCATGGGGTTCTCCGACCGGCGCCTGGCGCAGCTGCTGCGCACCGACGAACACACCGTGCGCGCGCAGCGCTGGGCGCTGGGTGTGCGCCCGGTCTACAAGCGCGTCGACACCTGTGCGGCCGAATTCGCCACGCAGACGGCCTACCTCTACTCGACCTACGACGAGGAATGCGAGGCCGAGCCGACGGCACGGCGCAAGATCATGGTGCTGGGCGGCGGCCCCAACCGCATCGGCCAGGGCATCGAGTTCGACTACTGCTGCGTGCACGCGGCCATGGCGATGCGCGAGGACGGGTTCGAGACCATCATGGTCAACTGCAACCCGGAGACCGTCTCGACCGACTACGACACCAGCGACCGCCTCTACTTCGAGCCGGTCACGCTGGAGGATGTGCTGGAGATCGTCGCCAAGGAGCAGCCTGAGGGGGTCATCGTGCAATACGGTGGGCAGACGCCGCTCAAGCTCGCGCTCGAATTGGAGCGCGCTGGCGTGCCCATCGTCGGCACCACGCCGGACTCGATCGACATCGCCGAGGACCGCGAGCGCTTCCAGCAGCTGCTGCACACGCTGGGCCTGCGCCAGCCACCCAACCGCACCGCGCGCACCGAGGAACAGGCCCGGGTGCTGGCGCGCGAGATCGGCTACCCGCTGGTGGTGCGCCCGAGCTACGTGCTGGGCGGGCGTGCGATGGAGATCGTGCACGGCGACAAGGACCTCGAGCGCTACATGCGCGAGGCCGTGCGCGTGAGCGAGAAGTCGCCCGTGCTGCTGGACCGCTTCCTCGACGACGCCATCGAGGTCGACGTCGACTGCATCAGCGACGGGCAGGAGGTGATGATCGGCGGCATCATGGAGCACATCGAGGCCGCAGGCATCCACAGCGGCGACTCGGCCTGCTCGCTGCCGCCGTACTCGCTGCCCGCGGCGCTGCAGGACGAGATGCGCCGCCAGGCCGCGGCGATGGCCCGCGCGCTGAAAGTCGTCGGCCTGATGAACGTGCAGTTCGCCATCCAGGGCGAGGGCCCCGACGCGGTGGTCTACGTGCTCGAGGTCAACCCGCGTGCCTCACGCACCGTGCCCTACGTCAGCAAGGCGACCGGACAGCAGCTGGCCAAGATCGCCGCACGCTGCATGGTCGGGCAGAAGCTGGCCGCGCAGACCACGCGCCTGGGCGGGCGGCCGCACGAGGTCGTGCCGCCCTACTTCACGGTCAAGGAGGCGGTGTTTCCGTTCAACAAGTTCCCCGGCGTCGATCCCATCCTCGGGCCCGAGATGCGCAGCACCGGTGAAGTGATGGGCGTGGGCCGCACCTTCGGCGAGGCCATGCTCAAGAGCCAGCTCGGTGCCGGCTCGCGCCTGCCGCGCGCGGGAACCGTCGTCATCACCGTCAAGAGCGGCGACAAGACGCGCGCAGTCGATGTCGCACGCGACCTGGTGGCGCTGGGCTTCAACGTCGTCGCCACCAAGGGCACGGCAGCGGCGATTGCCGCGGCGGACATCCCGGTGCGGGTGGTCAACAAGGTCAAGGACGGCCGTCCGCACATCGTCGACATGATCAAGGCCGGCGAGATCCAGCTCGTGCTGACGACCGTCGACGAGACGCGCGCGGCGATCGCCGACTCGCGCCACATTCGCACGGCGGCACTGGCCAACCGCATCCCCTACTACACGACGATGGCCGGTGCCGAAGCCGCGACTGAGGCCATGAAGCACCACGGCGGCCTGGCGGTCGTCTCGGTGCAGGACATGCACGCCGAACTGGCTTAAACTCCCGCCCCGACCGCTCCCTCGATCCGCCGCAGTCACCCGTGCAGGGTGCGCTGCGGCGGTTTTACTTTTTGCTCCCGCGCGCTGCCCCAATCGCACACCCCCATCATGGCCACCATTCCTCTGACCATCCGCGGTGCCGAGAAGCTCAAGGACGAACTGCACCGCCTGAAGACCGTCGAGCGCCACGCGGCCATCCAGGCCATCGCCGAGGCGCGTGCGCAGGGCGACCTGTCGGAAAACGCCGAGTACGACGCCGCCAAGGACCGCCAGGGCTTCGTCGAGGGCCGCATCAAGGAACTCGAGGCCAAGCTCGCGGCGGCGCAGGTGATCGACCCCGCGGCAGT
>JADZCL010000200.1 GCA_020851615.1 Rubrivivax sp. | reverse complement strand
GCGCTCGCACCATTCGGGCGGGTTGAGCCAGGCCTCGCGCAGATCGACGAGGCGCTTGGCTTTGCTGGCGATGTCCTCGGCGTGCGGGCGAACCTCGGGCGCCAGGCCGGCGGGAATCAGCGCGCCGCCCTCCAGCGCCTCGGTGCGCTGGTGGGCGGTGTCGGCAGGCGTCAGGCCGGCGGGGAAGGGAAAGGTCTCGAAGCAGGTGGTGGGGGTGTAGCGCGGGCGATCTTCCAGCGAGGTGCCCAGGCGCAGCGACCACAGCTCATGGAAGCGGCTGTGCAGGATGCCGAAGGTGGTGTCGTCGGCGCGGGCGACTGCCACCACCGCCGAGTCGGGGAGAACGGCAGCCGAAAACCAACCAAGCACGCGATGCTTGGATACGCGCGGCGTGATCACCTGCCTCGCGAGAGACGAAGTGGCGCGCTTGAGCGCCGGCCGAGGATCACCGTGAAGCCACCAATTCTTGCGGTGCCAATCCCGGCGCAGCCCAGCGCGCGTCGGTTTCACGTGCTCGAGGACGTGCGCAAAGGGAGCCTCAAAGAGCGCTGCTTCGCCTTCGCTTCGCTTGTCGAAGTCCACGATCCATGTGTCGCTGAATCTGCGAGCCACGTCAATTCCGTTGATCCAAGGCCGGACAACGGTCGAATTGGGCTGGCCGTGGGGATTCGGCAAGCGCATCCACTTTCGCGCAACATCGCCTTCGATCTCGAACGGCCCGTTCTTCTGGCTCCCAATGAACGCGGCGCCGTCGTTCTGCGGCAAGCGTGCGGCCAGAGTCAGGTCTACGCCAGCACCATTTGCCGATGCCGTGAGATCCGCATGAATGGCCTCGACCCGAGTGGCATCCAGGGTTGCGGGCTGCGCCGCCTCACCGAAGGCAACAAGCGACACACGAACTGCTGCACCGTTGTTCACCCACTGCAGATCCGACCATGCCTCGAAGATGCGGGTCGCAGCAACAACGCGATTCAGCACTGCACGGTTCGCGCCGCCACGAATGGAATTCGTGGCCACCAGCCCCGCACGCTGCAGGTGGCCGGACTCGATCTGCGCCCTGGCCTTCTCGAACCAGTAACACACCAGATCGGCGCCGCCGGGCACGCGCCCCTTGTAGGCCGCACGCAGCGCTTCGGTGTAGTCCTCGCCCAGTTCGCGAATCATCTTTCGATCGCCAACGAACGGCGGATTCCCGACCACCGCATCCGCCTGCGGCCAGGTGGCCTCGCTGCCATCGTCACCCAGCACCGCGTCGCGGCACTCGATGTGGTCCAGCGGCTCCAGCACCGGCTGCGTCTTGAAGCCGTAGCCGTGCTGGATGCGCCACTGCAGCTCGCCTATCCACACCGTCACGCGCGCCAGCTCGGCGGCGTATTCGTTGAGCTCGATGCCCAGCACGTTGTGCGGGCCGGTGACGTCGTGCTGGCGCTCCAGGCCCAGCGCCTCGGCCTCCAGGTTGACCTGGTGCTCGATGTCCTTCAGGCACTTCAGCGCCAGGTACAGGAAGTTGCCGCTGCCGCAGGCCGGATCCAGCACGCGGTAGGCGCGCAGCCTCTCCAGGAAGCCGACGAAGGCCGCCTGCGCGTCGCGCCAGGCCTTGTCGCCGTGCTTCTTGCTCTTGCCCAGCGCCTGCTCCACCGCCGCCCGGTGCCCGGCCCATTCGGCCAGCAGCGGACGCTGCAGTACCGGCTCCACCAGCCGCAGGATGGTGGCCGGGTCGGTGTAGTGCGCGCCGAGCTGGCTGCGCTTGGCCGGGTCCAGCCCGCGTTCGAACAGGGTGCCGAAGATGCTCGGGTCGATGGCGCTCCAGTCCAGGCCGCTTGCGGCCTTCAGCGCGGCCACGTCGGCCTCCGTCAACGCGGGTACGGCGATGTGGCGAAACAGCCCGCCGTTGAACCAGGGCACGGCGTCGACGCCGAACAGGCCGCCGCCCTGCATGGTCTCGAACAGCCGGCCCAGGTGGGCCTGCAGCTGCGCCGGTGCCACGCCCACGCCGACCAACCGCTCGAACAGGCGCTCCGGCAGCAGGCCCACGTCTTCGGCAAAGAAGCAGAACAGGCATTGCGTGAGGAAGTGGCTGACCTCATGCGCGGCAACGCCTGAGCCGCGCAGCCGCTCGGCGGTGGCGGCGAAGGCCTGCGCGGCTTCTTCGGTGATGTCGCGGTTGCTGCGCCGCGGGCGCCAGGCGTCGGGCGCGGTCCACAGCGTGCGCAGCCGCTGCTGCACGTCGGGGCGCGTCAGGTCTTCCAGCGCGAAGGCGTGGCACTCGCTCGGGGTGCCGGTGAAATGCGTGTGGACCTCGATGCGCAGGCGGTCGCTGACCACCAGCAGCGGCGGGTTCTCCAGCGGCAGCGCATACATCATGAGCTGGCGCAGCGCGCCTTCCAGGCTCTTGCCCGGCGCCTTGTATTCCCAGCCGAAGTGCCCGCGCAGCCAGACGTCGGCAAAGCCGTCGGTGCGCTGCGCGGCGCTGCCCGTCTTGGTGACGCCGCGCTCGAAGCAGTAGTTGTCGGGGTCGCCCGGCTCGGCGACGCCCAGCACGCGGCACAGGTCGATGAAATGCGCCTGCGCGCCGGCGCGCTCGTTCAGCGCATGCGCGGGGCTGCCGGCCTGCCACTTGCGGATGAATGCGTTTGCCTGCATCGGGTTGGCCGGGCCAGCCGGGGCGGGGTGGGGACAGGCCATTTCAACACGGGGCCGCAGGGCCGCCGCCGCGCCGGCCGGTTGAGGAGCCGGCCCGCCAGCGCCGATTTCGCCGCAGTGCACCAAAGGGCAATCCCTGTATACCGTATGCAAAGCAACTCGTACGATGCCCCCGTTTCTTGCCCCTGCAACCACTCAGGAGATCCGATGAGCACCCCGACCAAGTTCCTGCTCGACGAGAGCAAGATGCCCCGCAACTGGTACAACATTGCCGCCGACCTGCCGGTGCCGCTGGCGCCAGCGCTGCACCCCGGCACCTTGCAGCCGCTGGGCCCCGATGACCTTGCGCCCCTCTTTCCGATGGAGCTCATCCTGCAGGAGGTGAGCACCGAGCGCGAGATCCCCATCCCCGAGCCCGTGCGCGAGGTCTTCCGCCTCTGGCGCCCGAGCCCGCTGATCCGCGCCCACCGCCTCGAGAAGGCTCTGGGCACGCCGGCCAAGATCTACTACAAGTACGAAGGCGTCTCGCCCGCAGGCAGCCACAAGCCCAACACCGCGATCCCGCAGGCCTGGTACAACGCGCAGGCCGGGATCAAGAAGCTCTCGACCGAGACGGGTGCGGGCCAGTGGGGTTCGTCGCTGGCCTTTGCCGGGGCCTTGTTCGGCATCGACGTGACCGTCTTCCAGGTCCGCATCTCCTACGACCAGAAGCCCTACCGCCGCGCGCTGATGGAGACCTACGGTGCCAAGTGCATCCCAAGCCCCAGCCCGCAGACCAACAGCGGCCGCGCCATCCTCGAGAAGGACGCCAACCACCCCGGCTCGCTGGGCATCGCGATCAGCGAGGCGGTCGAGATCGCAGCCACCAACGCCGACACCAACTACGCGCTCGGCTCGGTGCTCAACCACGTGCTGATGCACCAGTCGATCATCGGCCTGGAGGCCATGCAGCAGTTCGAGATGGCCGGTGACGACCCCGACATCGTGATCGGCTGCACCGGCGGGGGCAGCAACTTCGCCGGGCTGGCCTTCCCCTTCCTCGGCCAGCAACTGCGCGGCGGGCGCAAGCGGC
>JADZCL010000199.1 GCA_020851615.1 Rubrivivax sp. | reverse complement strand
CTCGCGCAGCGCCGCGGGCAGCCCTGCGCTCTCGCTGCCAAACACCAGCCAGTCACCGGGCCGCCAAGCCACCTTGTGATGCAGGCAGTCGCCGCGCGTCGTGAAAGCGAAACAGCGGTGCGGATCGGCGCCGGTCGCCGTCAGCCAGTGCGCCCAGTCGGCGTGTCGGTGTACGGGCGCGAACTCGTGGTAGTCGAGGCCGGCGCGGCGCAGGCGCCGGTCGTCCATCGTGAAACCCAGGGGTTCGATGAGATGCAATTCGCAACCGCTGTTGGCCGCCAGGCGGATGACGTTGCCCGTGTTGGGCGCGATCTCCGGATGGACCAGGACGATGCGGAACAAGGCTGGACCTAGGGCAGGTCGGCCGGTGTCGCGGTGCGCGCGACCACCCACAGATCGACCCGCGCGGCGCCGGCGGCGAGCAGTGCCCGCGCCGCTTCGCCCGCTGTGGCGCCGGTGGTCATGACATCGTCGACCAGCCCGAGATGGCGCCCGCGGATCGCTGCCTGCGCGCGCGCGGGGACGACGAAGGCACCCTGCAGGTTGCGCAGGCGTTGCGCGCGCGAAAGCCCGGCTTGCGGCGTGGCGTCGAAGCGCCGCCACAGCGCGCGTGCGTGGGCAGGCCGCTTGGCAAGGCGGCCGAGCCGGCGTGCAAGTTCGAAGGCCTGGTCATAGCCCCGCTCGGCCGCACGCTGCGCCGACAGCGGCAGCGCAACGAAGGCCTGCGGCAGTGGCGTGTTGGTACGCTCGGCTGCCGCAGCCAGCGCGCTGGCGAGCAGTGCAGCAAGTTCCGGGGTGGCAGCGTACTTGAAGCGCGCGACCAGCCGGTCCCAGGGGAAGGCGTAGTCCGCCACGCAGACGCAGAGCTCGAAGGGGGGTGGCAGGCGCAGGCAGTCGGCGCAGGCCGGCAGGGCAGTCGGCAGGGCGGCTGCGCAGCGGCTGCAGCGCGGACGCGGTTCGGCAAAGCGCGCACTGCATTCCGCGCACAGGCGCTGGGGGCCCCAGCGCGCGCAGACTTCGCAGCAGCCAGACCAGGGCATGTGCCAGCGTGCGGCGGGTCCGCGGAGCAGGGCATGCAGCATCGCCTCAATATACTGCCGCGCATGTATGTCGAGCCCGGCCGTGAAGGCGCCCGTGCGCCGCGCCTGGACGAGGTGGCGCGCATGCGCACGCTGGCCCGGCTGTGTGCCGCCGCCGAGCCGCCCTGGCTGCACGGCGAGGCCGCGCGGCGCATGGGCGAGCGCCTGGTGCTGATCCGGCGCCGACCCGGGCGGATCCTCGATTGGAGCGGTCCGCTGGGTGCCAGCGGCGAGGTGCTGCGCGCAGCCTATCCGGAAGTCAATGCGGTGCGTGTTGCGGTCGCGGACATGCCGCGAGCGGATCGGCAGACGGCGGCCGCAGTGCGCGGCTTCTGGCCCTGGCGCCGGGCGGCGACACGCGAAGTTGCCGAGGTGGACCTGATGCCCGGCGCAGCGGACCTCGTGTGGTCGAACATGCTGCTGCATTTCGGCCAGGATCCGCGTGCTCTATTCGCCCGCTGGCAGCAGGCGCTGGCGGTCGAGGGCTTCCTGATGTTCTCGACCTTGGGCCCGGGGTCGCTGCCCGAGTTGCGCACGCTGCACCGGGCAGGGCGCTGGGGCGAGGCGATGGCGCCCTTCATCGACATGCACGACCTGGGTGACATGCTCGTTCAAGCCCGCTTCGCCGACCCGGTCATGGACCAGGAAATGGTGACCCTGACCTGGCCCGATGGCCCTGCGTTGTTGCGCGAATTGCGCCAGCTCGGCGCCAACCTGTCACCCATCCGGCATCCGGGTCTGCGTACGCCGCGCTGGCGTGAGCGCTTGCATGAGGCCCTGTGCGCCGGCGCAAGTGATGGGCGGCCGCGCCTGAGCTTCGAACTCGTCTATGGCCATGCCTTCAAGACCGCACCGAGTCCGCCGGTGCAGATCAGCCGCTCAAAGCCCTGATCGGCTCGGTCAAGCCCGATGCCGTTGGGGTCTTGTGACGCAGGCGGACCACAAGCCTAGGCAAAACGCTAGCCCAGGCAAACGCCCAATTGGGGCATCTTCTGCCTGCGTTAGAATTTTTTCGCCTTGAGCTTGCGCAGATTCAGCGCAGTTTTCTTGCACACCATCAGGTCGCTGGCGATTCAAGCAGTCCTGGCCGATCCTGCATCCGCACCATACGCCGTCGTGAATCCCGTCTCCCTGCTTCACCCATGGGGTTCCTCGCCCCTTCATTCCGCCCGGCAGGGGGCGCCCCGCGGTGGGTCTTGGCAACCATCCAGCGAGGCCGGGCCTGGCACGGCGCCGTGGCAGTTGCAGCGCCACTGTGCGCTCTCACCCAGGCAGTTTGCGGCCTGCCTGGGCTGCGTGGCCTCGCTGGCACTCGTGCTGGCGGTCTTCTTCTGGGTGCTGGGCGCGCCGCTGATCAGCGCGTTGCTGGCGGCTCAGGTGCTGCTCGTTGCGGTGTCCTTCGCGTATCACGCGCTGCATGCCGCGGACGGTGAAACCCTGCACGTGCAGGGCGGCTGCTTGTGGGTCGAGCAGCGTCAGGGCCTTGCCAGGCGCCAGGATTCATTCGAGCTGGCTGCGCTGCGCGTGGCCCAGGGCGAGAGCGGACTCATCGAGTTGCGGGTACAGCGGCGCTGTCTGGAGATCGGCCGCTGGGCTGATGTGGCGCAACGGCAGCGCATCCTGAGCGCCATGCGTCAGGCGCTGCGGCACCCGGCACTCGTGGAGCGCGAGCAAACATGAAACGACGTGGAGCGGACGGGACGATGAAGACGAAGCGCAAACTGCAAGCGCACCTGGCACGCGCGGCGATGGTGGCTGGCACCGCCTTGACGGCGCCCTGGGCACTGGCCAAGGTCAACGACCTGCCCGGCGGCCCCGCCGTCAACCAGCTCAACCTCACGCGCGGCGCAACGGCGATGAGTGCGCACCTGTACGACCTGCACAACATCGTCATGCTGGTCTGCCTGGTGATCTTCATCGGGGTCTTCGGGGTGATGTTCTATTCCATCCTGAAGCACCGCAAGTCGCTGGGCCACAAGTCCGCCAGCTTCCACGAGAGCGTCACGGTCGAGATCGCCTGGACGCTGGCACCGTTCCTGATCGTGGTTGCACTCGGTGCGATGGCCACCCGCGCGGTGGTCGCGCAGAAGGACACCTCCAACGCCGACGTGACGATCAAGGCCACCGGCTACCAGTGGAAGTGGGGCTACGACTACCTGAACGGCGAGGGGCAGGGGATCAAGTTCCTCTCGACGCTCGACCCGGCGCATCGTGCGATGTCCGATGCCGGCCAGCCCGCAGGCGACGATTACCTGCTCAAGGTCGACAACCCGCTGGTCGTTCCGGTGGACAAGAAGATCCGGATCGTGACGACCGCCGACGACGTCATCCACGCCTGGATGGTGCCGGCCTTCGGCGTCAAGCAGGACGCGATCCCCGGCTTCGTGCGCGACACCTGGTTCCGCGCTGAGCGCACCGGTGACTTCTACGGGCAGTGCGCCGAGCTGTGCGGCAAGGAGCACGCCTACATGCCCATCCACGTCAAGGTCCTGAGTCAGGAGGACTACGCCAAGTGGGTCGACGCGGAGCTGAAGAAGATGGCTGCCGCCGCCGACGACCCGACCCGGGAATGGAAGCTCGATGAACTGATCGCGCGCGGCGAGAAGGTCTACAGCGCCAATTGCGCCGTCTGCCACCGGCCCGACGGCAAGGGGGCCGGCCCGATCAAGCCGCTGGATGGCTCGGCCATCGTCCTCGATGCCGACGCAGGCAAGCAGATGGCCGTCGTGCTCAAGGGCGCGGCCAATGGCGCCATGCCTTCCTGGAAGCAGCTCTCCGACACCGAGCTGGCCGCCGTCATCACCTTCACCAAGAACCACTGGGGCAACAAGACCGGCCAGCTCGTGCAGCCCGCCGAGATGCTTGCTGCCCGCAAGTGACCCCGCTCCCCCCAAGGAACTCGACATGAGTGCTGTTCTCGACCATCACGGCGACCACGCGCAGGGCCACGATCACGAGCACGGTCAGCCGCACGGCTGGCGGCGCTGGGTGTTTGCGACCAACCACAAGGACATCGGCACGCTCTACCTGCTGTTCAGCTTCACGATGCTGATGCTGGGCGGGGTGCTGGCGCTGGGCATCCGCGCCGAACTGTTCCAGCCGGGGTTGCAGTTCCTGAATCCGCAGATGTTCAATCAGCTCACGACCATGCACGGGCTGATCATGGTCTTTGGCGCGATCATGCCGGCCTTCGTGGGCTTTGCGAACTGGCTGATCCCGCTGCAGATCGGCGCTGCGGACATGGCGTTTGCGCGCATGAACAACCTCAGCTTCTGGCTGCTGATCCCGGCCGCGCTGATGCTGGCGGGATCGTTCTTCGTGCCAGGCGGGGCGGTGGCGGCTGGCTGGACGCTGTACGCCCCGCTCACGCTGCAGATGGGCCCGGCGATGGACATGGCGATCTTCTCGCTGCACATCATGGGCGCGAGCTCGATCATGGGTTCGATCAACATCATCGTCACCGTGCTCAACATGCGCGCGCCGGGCATGACGCTCATGAAGATGCCGATGTTCGCCTGGACCTGGCTGATCACCGCCTACCTGCTGATCGCGGTCATGCCGGTGCTGGCCGGGGCGATCACGATGACGCTGACCGACCGCCACTTCGGCACCAGCTTCTTCAACCCGGCCGGCGGTGGCGACCCGGTCATGTACCAGCACATCTTCTGGTTCTTCGGGCACCCCGAGGTCTACATCATGATCCTGCCCGCGTTCGGCATGATCAGCCAGATCGTGCCGGCGTTCTCGCGCAAGAAGCTCTTCGGCTACACGTCGATGGTCTACGCCACCGCGTCGATCGCGATCCTCTCGATGATCGTCTGGGCGCACCACATGTTCACCACCGGCATGCCGGTCACGGGGCAGCTGTTCTTCATGTACGGCACCATGCTGATCGCCGTGCCCACGGGCGTGAAGGTGTTCAACTGGGTCGCCACCATGTGGCGGGGCTCGATGACCTTCGAGACCCCGATGCTGTGGGCCGTGGGCTTCATCTTCGTGTTCGTGATCGGGGGCTTCACCGGCGTCATCCCGGCCATGGCACCGATCGACATCCAGATCCAGGACACCTACTACATCGTCGCCCACTTCCACTATGTGCTGGTGGCCGGATCGCTGTTTGCGATGTACGGCGCCTACTACTACTGGGCCCCGAAGTGGACCGGCGTGATGTACGCGGAGGGGCGCGGCAAGTTCCACTTCTGGGGCAGCATCGTCACCTTCAACCTGACCTTCTTCCCGATGCACTTCCTCGGCCTGGCCGGCATGCCCCGGCGCTACGCCGACTACCCCATGCAGTTCGCCGACTTCAACGCGATCGTCTCCATCGGCGCGCTGGGCTTCGGGCTGATGCAGGTCTACTTCTTCTTCTTCGTCGTCCTGCCGATGATGCG
>JADZCL010000198.1 GCA_020851615.1 Rubrivivax sp. | reverse complement strand
TTTCCCCGGCCTTGCGCCGCTGCTGCCGCGCTGCCTGGGCAACGGCGCGACGCACGCTGCCGCCAACCGATTGTGCCCCCGCAATGACCACGCCCGTACTGTCCAAGTCCTTCGAACCCGCCGCCATCGAGGCCCGCTGGGCGCAGGCCTGGGATATGCCTGGCGCATTCGCGCCGACGCTGGACCCGGCACGGGCTTCGTTCTGCATCCAGCTGCCGCCGCCCAACGTCACCGGCACGCTGCACATGGGGCACGCGTTCAACCAGACGATCATGGACGCGCTCACGCGCTGGCACCGCATGCGCGGCTTCAACACGCTGTGGCTGCCCGGCACCGACCACGCGGGGATCGCCACACAGATCGTCGTCGAACGGCAGTTGCAGGAGCAGGGCATCAACCGCCAGGCCCTTGGGCGCACGGCCTTTGCCGAGCGTGTGTGGGAGTGGAAGGCGAGTTCGGGCGCGACCATCACGAACCAGATGCGCCGCCTGGGCGCCAGTGTCGACTGGGGCCGCGAGTACTTCACGATGGACGACAAGCTCTCGCCCATCGTCACCGAGACCTTCGTGCGCCTGTACGACGAGGGGCTGATCTACCGCGGTCAGCGCCTGGTGAGCTGGGATCCGCAGCTCAAGAGCGCCGTCTCCGATCTCGAGGTCACGAGCGAGGAGGAGGACGGCTTCCTGTGGCACATCCGCTATCCGCTCGCGGACGGCACCGGTTCGCTCGTCGTGGCCACGACGCGCCCCGAGACGATGCTGGGCGACACCGCCGTCATGGTGCACCCCGACGACGAACGCTACGCGGCACTGGTGGGCAAGCGCGTGCGCCTGCCGCTGTGTGAACGCAGCATCCCGGTCATCGCCGACGCCTACGTCGACCGCGAGTTCGGCACCGGCGTGGTCAAGGTGACTCCGGCGCACGACGCCAACGACTACGCCGTCGGCCAGCGCCATGGCTTGCCGATGCTCGGCGTGCTGGCGCTGGACGCCACCGTCAACGACAACGCGCCGCCCGCCTACCGCGGACTGGACCGCTTCGAGGCGCGCAAGCGCGTGGTGGCCGACCTCGACGCCCAGGGCCTGCTCGTCGAGACGAAGAAGCACCGCCTGATGGTGCCGCGCTGCGAGCGCACCGGCCAGATCGTCGAGCCGATGCTCACCCACCAGTGGTTCGTCGCCGTCAGCAAACCCGGGCGCGACGGCACCAGCATCGCCGGCAAGGCAATCGACGCGGTCGCCAGCGGCCAGGTGCGCTTCGTGCCCGAGCAGTGGGTCAATACCTACAACCACTGGCTGAACAACATCCAGGACTGGTGCATCAGCCGCCAGCTCTGGTGGGGCCACCGGATCCCGGCCTGGTACGGCAGCGACGGGCGCGTCTTCGTCGCGCGCAACGAGGCCGAGGCACGCGAGCGTGCCGCTGCCGCCGGCTACAGCGGCGCACTCACGCGCGACGAGGACGTTCTCGACACCTGGTACAGCTCGGCACTGGTGCCCTTCTCCACGCTGGGCTGGCCCGCGCCGACGATCGAGCAGCAGCTCTTCCTGCCCGGCAGCGTGCTCGTCACCGGCTTTGACATCATCTTCTTCTGGGTCGCCCGGATGATCATGATGACGACGCACTTCACCGGCAAGGTGCCCTTCCGCGACGTCTACATCCACGGCCTGGTGCGCGACGCGCAAGGCCACAAGATGAGCAAGAGCGAGGGCAACGTGCTCGACCCGGTGGACCTCATCGACGGCATCGCGCTGCCCGAACTCCTGCAGAAGCGCACCACCGGCCTGCGCCGCCCCGACACCGCACCGCGCGTGCGCCGCGAGACCGAGAGGGAGTTCCCAGACGGCATCCCGGCCTTTGGCGCCGACGCGCTGCGCTTCACGATGGCGAGTTACGCGACACTCGGGCGCAACGTCAACTTCGACAGCAAGCGCTGCGAGGGCTATCGCAACTTCTGCAACAAGCTCTGGAACGCGGCCAAGTTCGTGTTGATGAACTGCGCCGGCCAGGACAGCGGGCCGACCGGGCCCGATGCTGCCGGCGACGACCTCGCCTTCTCGCCCGCCGACCGCTGGATCATCGGGGAACTGCAACGCGTCGAGGCGGCCGTCGACGCGGGCTTTGCCGAGTACCGACTCGACAACGTCGCCAACGCCATCTACGCCTTCGTCTGGGACGAGTACTGTGACTGGTACCTCGAGATCGCCAAGGTACAGATCGCGCATGGCGGCGCCGCTGAACAGCGCGCCACGCGGCGCACGCTGGTGCGCACGCTGGAGACCGTGCTGCGGCTGCTGCACCCGATCACGCCCTTCGTCACCGCCGAGCTGTGGGAGGCCGTGGCACCGGTTGCCGGGCGCAAGGCGGGCGGCGCGCCGCAGAGCATCGTCAGCGCGCCCTACCCGCAGGCGCAGCCCGAGCGCATCGACACCATCGCCGATGCCTGGATGGCGCGCCTGAAGGCCGTCGTCGGCACCTGCCGCAACCTGCGCAGCGAGATGGGGCTCAACCCCGGCGAGCGGGTACCCTTGATCGCAAACGGCGACACGCCCTTCTTCACCGCTGCGGCACCGCTGCTGCAAGCTCTGGCGCGCCTGTCCGACCTGCGCCTGATCGAAGACGAGGCCGCCTTCGCGCAGGCCACCCGCACCGCGCCCGTGGCCGTGCAGGGCAACGCGCGGCTTGCCCTGCACGTCGAGGTCGACGTGGCGGCCGAGACGGCCCGGCTGGACAAGGAAATCGCGCGCCTGGCCGCAGAGATCGCCAAGGCCCAGGCCAAGCTCGCCAACGAGGGCTTCATTGCCCGTGCCCCCGCGGCCGTGGTCGCGCAGGAGCGCACGCGCGCGGCCGACTTCACGCAGGCGCTGGATCGTCTTCGAGACCAGCGAGCGCGCCTGGCGTCGTCGTGACGAAGTCGGCCTGCGCGTCGCCCAGCTGCAGGATCTCGTCGATGCGCTGGGCCACGGCCCAGGCGCTGCGGATGCGTGACTCGCGCGTCGTGCTCGCCACGCGCGGCGTGACCTGCAGGGCCTCCACGCCGTGCAGCGGCCGCCCCGGATCGAGCGTGCCCGGCTCCATGCTGTCGAACCAGGCCGCCGCCATGCGCCCACGCGCCAGCACCAGGGCCAGCGCCTGCTCGTCGAACAGGCCCGAGGGCGCCAGGCTGACCAGCACCTGGTTGGGCTTGCACTCGTAGAGGTAGCGCTGCCCGAACAGGCCCTGGTAGCGGCTGTAGTAGTCGAGCAGCACGCAGACGCCGTCGCTGTGCTCGAC
>JADZCL010000197.1 GCA_020851615.1 Rubrivivax sp. | reverse complement strand
TGGTGGAGCCAGGGCTACAGCGAACCCGGCGCGGGCTCGGACCTGGCCAGCCTGAAGACGCGCGCCGAGCGCCGCGGCGACCGCTACATCGTCAACGGCCAGAAGACCTGGACGACTCTGGGCCAGTACGGCGAATGGATCTTCTGCCTCGTGCGCACCCGCAGCGGGGGCAAGCCGCAGACGGGCATCAGCTTCCTGCTCATCGACTTGCACAGCGCCGGCGTCAGCGTCAAGCCCATCGTGCTGCTGGACGGCGAGCCCGAAGTCAACGAGGTCTTCTTCGACAACGTCGAGGTCCCCATCGAGAACCTCGTCGGCGAGGAGAACCAGGGCTGGACCTACGCCAAGCACCTGCTCAGCCACGAGCGCACCAACATCGCCGACATCAACCGCTCCAAGCGCGAACTCGAGCGCTTGAAGCGCATCGCCCGCGCGCAAGGCGTGTGGGACGACATGCGCTTTCGCGACCAGATCGCGCTGCTCGAAGTCGACATCGTCGCGCTCGAGATGATGGTGCTGCGGGTGCTGTCGGCCCAGCAGGGCCAACGCAACAGCCTGGACATCGCCGGCCTGCTGAAGATCCGCGGCAGCGAAATCCAGCAGCGCTACACGGAACTGATGATGCTCGCCGGCGGCCCCTGCACGCGGGCCTTCGTCTTCGAGGCGATGGAGGCCGGCTGGCAGGGTGACTCGGTCGGCTCCGCGGCCCTGATGCCGCTGGCCGGCGCCTACTTCAACATGCGCAAGACGACGATCTACGGCGGCTCCAATGAGGTGCAGCGCAACATCGTCGCGCAGACCGTCCTCGGGAGCTGAGACGCATGGACTTCGACTTCACGGCCGAACAACAGGCGCTGCGTGACGCCGTCGCGCGCTGGGTGGACAAGGGCTTCCCGTTCGAGCGCCGGCAGCGCATCAGCAGGGCGGGTGGCGCCACGCGCGCCGTGCTCACCGAGCTGGCCGGGCTCGGACTCACCGGCCTGACGGTGCCACAGGCCGATGGCGGCCTGGGCTGTGGCGCCGTCGAGGCGATGGTGGTGATGGAGGAACTCGGCCGCGGCCTGGTCAATGCACCCTACGCCCACGCGGCACTCATCACGCCGGCGCTGCTCGCCGCGGCCCCCGCCGCCGCGCACTCGAACTGGCCGCAGCGGGTGGCCGACGGCTCGGCGCTCATCGTGCTTGCGCACCAGGAGCCGCCCTCACGCTACCGCCTGGCGCAGGTGCAGACACGTGCCCGCCGCGATGGCGAGCACTGGTCGATCACCGGCGCCAAGTCGGTCGTCCCCGCGGGCGACGAAGCCGACGCCTTCATCGTGCCCGCACGGAGCACGGGCGCCGATGACGATGAGGCAGGCATCGGCCTCTACCTCGTCGAACGCGGCCACGTGCGGGTGCGCGCCTACCCGACGCAGGACGGTGCACGCGCCGCCGAGGTGGTGCTGCAGGAAAGCGCCGCGACGCTGCTCGTGGCCGAAGGCTACGCGGTGCTCGAGGCCGCAATCGACGTCGGCCTGGCCGCGCAATGCGCCGAGGCTGTGGGCTTGATGGATCGGCTCCTCGTGCTGACGGCGGATTACCTGAACACGCGCCGGCAGTTCGGCGTGCCGATCGCCAGTTTCCAGGCCCTGCGTCACCGCATGGCCGACGTCAAGATGCAGCTGGAGCTTGCACGCTCGATGAGCTACTTCGCCACGCTGACGCTTGACCGGGAGCGCGCAGCGCGCCGCCGGGCGATCAGCCAGGCGTGCGTGCAGCTCGGGCAATCGATGCGCTTCGTCGGCCAGCAGTGCATCCAGTTGCACGGCGGCATCGGCGTGACCGATGAACATCTCGCCAGCCACCTCTTCAAGCGGCTGACCATGCTGGAGCTGAACTTCGGCGACACGCTGCATCACCTGGGCGAGGTCTCGGCCCGCATGCAGGACACGGCCGGAGTGTTTGCGTGAGGCCGCCCACGCTGCACCCGGGGAGCCTGACCGATGTCGCCGGCCTGGCCGTCGGCCACCACACCCGCAGCGACCGGCCCACCGGCTGCAGCGTCGTACTCTGCCCGCAGGGCGTGGTCTGCGGCGTCGATCAACGCGGCGGCGCACCGGGTACGCGGGAGACCGATCTGCTGCGGAGCGAGAACACGGTCGAGCGCGTGCACGCCGTGCTGCTGACCGGCGGCAGCGCCTTCGGCCTGGATGCCGCAGGCGGCGTGATGCGCTGGCTCGACGAACGCGGCCACGGCATCGCCGTCGGCACGGCACGCGTGCCGATCGTTCCGGCAGCGGTGTTGTTTGACCTCTGGGTCGGCGACGCACGCATCCGCCCCGGTGTCGAGGATGGGTACGCGGCCTGCGACGCGGCAACGCCAAGCCCGGTTGCGCAAGGGCGCGTCGGCGCCGGCGCCGGCGCGACCGTCGGCAAGCTCTTCGGCCCGGCGCACGCGATGCCCGGCGGGCTCGGCAGCGCGTCGCTGCGCGTTGGTGCCTTCACGGTGGCGGCGCTGGTGGCGGTGAACGCCGTGGGCGACGTCATCGACGAACGCGGCGACGTGCTGGCCGGTGCGCGCAGCGGCGCGGGCCACTCCCCCGGCGGCACCAGCCGGCAGCTCTTCGCCGGAGCCGGCCCGATGCAGATCATGGCGGGCATGGCGACGACGATCGGTGTGGTGGCCACCGACGCCCAGTTGACGAAGGCGCAGGCCAACAAGCTTGCCAGCCTCGCCCATCACGGCCTGTCGCGCGCCATCGACCCGATCACGGTGCACGATGGCGACACCCTCTTTGCGCTGGCCAGCGGCAGCACCGGGCGTGCCGGCGACCTGAGCGCGCTGGGCGCGATGGCTGCCGAGGTCGTGGCGCGCGCCATCCGCAACGCGGTGCGTGCAGCCGCTACCTGAAGCGCGCGAGCGGCCCGATCGCCACACCCTCCCGCCGCGGATCGGCGCCGCCGTCATAGACCGCCTGCCCCGCGGCACTCGCGCGGCGCACGATGGTGGCGATGCCGCTGCCCTGGGCGGAGAGATCGACCTCGTGCCCGAGCGCCTGCAGCCCGCGGTACAGCCCATCGTTGCGGCCGCCGTCGGACAGGTCGACCGCCGGGTGCTCGCCCCCGACGAAGGTTCGCGGGCCGTTGACCGCCCCGAAGTCGATCAGCGCACTGGCCTGCTGCGCGTCCAGGCCCCAGTCGAGCACGCCAACCAACGTCTTGATCACGTACTGGATGATGGCCGCCCCGCCGGGCGAGCCGGTGGCCATCACGAAGTCGCCGCGCGTGCCGTCGGCACGGCGCGCAAACACCAGGGTCGGGGCCATCGAACTGCGCGGACGCTTGCCGCCTTGCAGCCGATTGGCCACCGCGCGGTCCGCACTATCGGTGGGCTCGCGTGAGAAGTCGGTCAGCTGGTTGTTGAGCAGAAAGCCCCCAGCGGTCATGTGATAGGAGCCGAAGGCCGACTCGATCGTCGAGGTGAGCACGACCACATCGCCGTCGCGGTCGACGATGCTCACCTGTGTGGTCCCCTGCTCGGCCGGCGCCACCCCCACACCCGGCATCGGTGCACCGAATTCCCCCGCTGCAGCCACACCCATGCTGCGCG
>JADZCL010000196.1 GCA_020851615.1 Rubrivivax sp. | reverse complement strand
GTCCTCGTGGATCGCGGTGTCGATGTAGGCCGCGCCGGTCTCCAGGCAGGCCTGCAGCACCGACATGTTGAGGAAGGCCGAGCCCAGGTTGAGCACGATGCGCGCCTGGCTGCGGCGGATCAGCGCCGCCGTCGCGGCAACGTCCATCGCATCCAGGGTATGGGTATGCAGCGCGAGCGGCGCGTCCCGCCGGCCCTTGGCGCGCACCGAGGCGACGATCGCGTCGGCCTTGGCGATCGAGCGGGTGGCGATGTGGATCTCGCTCAGCTCGCCCGCGTGGCCCACGAGCTTGTGGACCGCCACATGGGCCACGCCGCCGGCGCCGATGACGAGGATGTTGCGCTTCATGTCGTCTCCTGTGTTCCCGATGCCGCATCCATCACGACAGGCTTTCCACGTAATCCCGGTAGGCGAATTGCCGCACCAGGCGCTCGCTGCCGTCCAGTTCGCGCACGGCGATGGAGGGCATCGTCAAACCGTTGAACCAGTTCTTCTTCACCATCGTGTAGGCCGCCGCCTGGCGCAGCGAGATGCGGCTGCCGACCTGCAGCGGTTGCTCGAAGGCGAACTCCCCGAACACGTCGCCGGCCAGGCATGAGCGCCCGCAGACGAGGTAGCGGTGCGGCCCGGCGTCTGGCAGCACCTGGGCGCTCTCGCGGTAGATCAGCAGATCCAGCATGTGCGCCTCGGTCGACGCGTCGACGATGGCCAGCGGCTTGCCGTTGTGCAGCGTGTCGAGCACCGAAACCTCCAGCGTCGCGGCGTCGGTCACCGCCGCCTCACCCGGCTCGAGGTAGACCTGCACGTCATGCCGTGCGGCGAATTCGCGCAGCCGCGCCGCCAGGGCATCGAGCGGGTAGCCCGGTGCGGTGAAGCGGATGCCGCCCCCCAGGCTGACCCAGCGCACGCGTGCGAAGTACCGTGCAAACCGCGCCTCGATCTCGGCAAGCATCGCATCGAAGCGCGCGAAATCGCCGTTCTCGCAGTTGTTGTGGATCATGAAGCCGTCGAGGCGTTCGAGCACCGGCTCGATGCGCGCTGCGTCGCTCTCACCCAGGCGGCTGAAGGGCCGGGCGGGATTGGCGAGCTCGAAGCCCGACGAACTGATGCCCGGGTTCAGCCGCAGGCCCAGCGGCTTGCCACGGCTGCGCGGCGCAAAGCGCTCGAGCTGCGAGGCGCTGTTGAAGATGATCTTGTCGGCATGGTCGACCACTTCGTCGAATTCGTGCTCGGCGTAACCCACGCTGTAGGCGTGCGTCTCGCCACCGAACTTCTCGCGGCCCAGGCGCACCTCGTAGAGCGACGACGAGGTGCTGCCGTCCATGAATTCGCGCATCAGATCGAACACCGACCAGGTTGCGAAGCACTTGAGTGCCAGCACGAGCCGGGCGCCCGACGCGCGGCGCAGATGCTGCATGCACTGCAGGTTGGCCAGCAGGCGGGTCTTGTCGATCAGGTAGTACGGTGTCTGGATCATGGCGCCCCTGCATGCCGGCCTTCTGCGAACGATGCAGACGGCGCCGGGCATGCGACCCGCGCGGCCCACGCTGGGGCCCGCCGGGAAGAAAACGGAACTGCGAAATGCGGCGGGGAAGGCTGCGTTCAGCGCGAAAGCAGGCGCGCGCGCAGCACCGGACTTCGCTCAGAGCTCGATCGACTCAGAGCGCAGCGGTTCGGGCATTCCGTTTGGGAGCTGTTCAGACGGACTGAAACTATCCCCAATTGGAACAGGGCGTCGTTCGACATGGCGTCCTCTCCAACCAGCAGATGAGTACTCCCGGGAGCGGGAGTCCGCCCGATTGTAGGGTCACGGGCCGATTCAGTCGACATGCGCAGCGGTCAGCGGGCTGGGCATCCCGTGCCAGAACGACAATGGCGCCCTGCCCCGTTCACGCATCGCCCACATCCCCATGTCCGAGACTCCTCCCTCCGTCAGCACCGTGCTGCAGGCGCGGCACTCGGTGCGCGCCTTCCTGCCCGCACCGGTCCCGCTGCAGGTCCTGCACGAGGTCTTCGCCACCGCCTTGCGCGTGCCTTCCAACTGCAACATCCAGCCTTGGCGCGTCTACGTGGTCTCGGGGTCGCAGAAGGAGGCACTGGCCAAGGCGCTGCAGGCCGAGGCCGCGGGCGGCAAGCCCCCCGCGCCGGACTTCGAGTGGGACGTGCGCTTCTGCGGCGAACACCGCGAGCGCCAGTTCGGTGCGGCGGCGGCGCTCTACGGTGTGATCGGCGTCGATCGCCACGACCGCCCCGCACGCGCGGCCGCGATGTTGCGCAACTGGGCCTTCTTCGACGCGCCGCACGCAGCCTTCTTCACGATGCAGCGCTACCTGCAACTGGTCGGCGCCGTCGACCTGGGCATCCTGGCGCAGACGCTGGCGCTGTTGCTGGCCGAGCGGGGCATCGCCAGCTGCATGCAGGGGGCCCTGGCCATGTACCCGGCGCCGGTGCGCAATCTGCTGGGCCTGTCCGACGATGTCGGCATCCTCTTTGGCATGTCCTTCGGCTACGCCGACCCCGACGCAGCGGCCAACAGCGCGCGCACCGAGCGTGTGGCGCTGGCCGATGCGGTGCGCTTCATCGGCTAGCGCGATGCCGGACACCCTGCCGCGGCACGAGGCCGACAGCGTCCTGCACAGCTGGTGCGTGCCGGCGCTGTGGGATGCGCCAACCGTCGTGGGCGGCGCCGGCGCCTGGCTGCATCTGGCCGATGGCCGCCGCATCCTCGACCTCAGTTCACTCTCCGAGTGCAGCCTGCTGGGCCATCAGCATCCCCGGCTGGTGGCGGCGATACAGCAGCAGGCACAGGCGCTGTGCTTCGTCACCAACCAGTGGGGCGCGCAGGTCCGCGCCGAGTTGGCCGAGGAACTGCTTGCCGTCTCGGGCCTGCAAGGCGGGCGCGTGTTCTTCACGCTGGGGGGTGCCGATGCCAACGAGAACGCGGTCAAGATCGCCCGCCTGGCCAGCGACCTGCCGCGGGGCGCGGTGATCGCGCGCGAGCGCTCTTACCACGGCGCCAGCACCATGGGCATGGCCTTGTCGGGCGATGCCCGCGTGCAGGCCTTCGTCGACGCACAGGCCCTTGGTGTCCACCACGTGCCCCCG
>JADZCL010000195.1 GCA_020851615.1 Rubrivivax sp. | reverse complement strand
GCCGAGATGGCCAACGCCGGCAACGCGGGCGCCGACCTGCTGAAGTTCGTCACCGACGGCTTCACCAACGCGGCGATGGCCAGAGTGGGCACCAGTGCGCTCGAGTCGCGCAAGTTCGGCTACCTGCTGCACAGCGACGTGATCGTGCCGCACAAGGACGAACTGCTCTTCGTCGCCCAGGCGCAGGCCCATGCCCTGGCCGCCGAAGGGTGGCGGCCGCCACAGCGGCGCCCGATCGCCGTGGCCGGACGCAACGCGCTGGCCACGATCAGGGGCCAGCTCGTGAACATGCGCGAGGGCGGCTTCATCAGCGCGCACGACATGCACATCGCAACGCTGATCGCCGAAGTCGTCTGCGGCGGTGATGTCGACGCCGGCTCCCTCGTCAGCGAGGAGTACCTGATGGCGATGGAGCGCGAGCGCTTCTGCAGCCTGCTGGACCACCCCAAGACCCAGGAACGCATCATGGGCATGCTGCAGACCGGCAAGCCCGTGCGCAATTGAGACGCGAGGACGAGACGACCATGACCAAGCAAGTTCAAGACGCCTATATCGTCGCGGCCACGCGCACGCCCATCGGGCGCTCGGGGCGCGGCTACTTCCGCAATACGCGGCCCGACGACCTGCTCGTGGCGGCGGTGCAGAGTGCGCTGGCGCAGGTGCCGGGCCTGGACCCCAAGGCCATCGAGGATGCGGTCATCGGCTGCAGCTTCCCCGAGGGCGAGCAGGGCATGAACATGGCGCGCGTGGCGATGGTGCTGGCCGGCCTGCCGCACAGCGTGGGCGGCGTCACCGTCAACCGCTTCTGCGCCAGCGGCCTGACCGCGCTGCAGATGGCTGCCGACCGCATCCGCGTCGGCGAGGCCGAGGTGATGATCGCCGGCGGCGCCGAGAGCATGAGCCTGGTGCCCATGACCGGCAACAAGCCCTCGTTCAACCCGGCCGTGTTCGCGCGTGACGAGAACATCGGCATCGCCTACGGCATGGGCCTGACGGCCGAGAAGGTCGCCACGCAGTGGAAGGTCGGCCGCGAGGCACAGGATGCCTTTGCGCTGCAGAGCCACCAGCGCGCGCTGGCCGCAATCGCCGCGGGCGAGTTCAAGGACGAGATCACGCCCTTCACGGTGACCGAGCGCAGCCCCGACCTGGCCGGCGGTGGTGTGCGGGTGAAGACGCGCAGTGTCGACATCGACGAAGGGCCGCGCCCGGATACCAGCCTCGAAGGCCTGGCCCGCCTCAAGCCGGTCTTTGCCGCCAAGGGCAGCGTGACGGCGGGCAACAGCAGCCAGACGAGCGATGGCGCCGGTGCGCTCATCGTCTGCAGCGAGCGTGCGCTCAAGACCTTCAACCTCCAGCCGCTGGCGCGCTTCGTCAGCTTTGCCGCGCGCGGCGTCGCGCCCGAGATCATGGGCATTGGCCCGATCGAGGCCATTCCTGCAGCGCTGAAGGCCGCGGGCATCGCGCAGGACGAGCTCGGCTGGATCGAGCTCAACGAGGCCTTCGCCGCGCAGAGCCTGGCGGTGATCGACACCTGCAGGCTCGACCCCGCCAAGGTCAACCCCATGGGCGGGGCGATTGCCCTGGGCCACCCGCTGGGCGCCACCGGGGCGATCCGTGCGGCCACGGTCGTGCATGCGCTGCGCCGCCACCAGTTGAAGTACGGCATGGTGACGATGTGCGTGGGCATGGGCCAGGGCGCGGCCGGTATCCTCGAGCGTTGCTGAACGCCCGCGACCGGGCACGGAGATCCCTCGCATGACCATCCGCACCGCCACGCTCGAGGGCGTGACCACGATCGAGATCGCCCGCCCCGAGAAGAAGAACGCGCTCACCGTCGCCATGTACCAGGCCATGGCCGACGCGCTGCGTGCAGCGCACGCCGACGCCGCGGTGCGCGCGGTGCTGATCACCGGCCAACCGGGCATCTTCACCTCGGGCAATGACCTCGAGGACTTCCTGCGCAATCCGCCCGGCGCCGGGGGTGCGGCCTTCGAGGAATCTGCCGTGGCGCAGTTCATGCGTGCGCTGCTCGACTGCCAGAAGCCCGTGCTCGCTGCCGTCACCGGCGCGGCGATCGGTATCGGCACGACGATGCTGCTGCACTGCGACTTCGTCTACGTCGCGGATGACGCCCGCCTGGCGATGCCCTTCGTGGGTCTGGGGCTGGTGCCTGAGTTCGGCGCGAGCCTGCTCGTGCCGCAGCTCATGGGCCAGCGCCGCGCCGCCGAGAAGCTGCTGCTGGGCGAACCGTTCAGCGCCGCGGCGGCTGTCGAGTGCGGGCTGGCCAACGCCGTGCTGCCGGCCGCTGAGGTCGTCAACCACGCCCGCCGTGTGGCGGCGCGCTTCAACACACTGCCCCCCGGTGCGGTGCAGGAGTCCAAGCGGCTGATGAGCGCGCCGCTGCGCGAGCGCCTGCTGAAGGTCATCCAGAACGAGGGTGAACTCTTCATCCAGCGCCTGCACAGCCCCGAGGCCAAGGAGGCCTTCCAGGCCTTCTTCGAGAAGCGCAAGCCCGACTTCTCGAAGTTCTGACCGCCGTGGTGGACGGCACCGGGCCATGAACGCGCCGCAGCCGCGGGTGCGCCAGGTGCTGGTGGGCCGCAACGCGCCGCTCTACGCGGTCACCAGCGGCATCGACAAGCACCCCGTTGCCGGGCCGCACCCGGTGGGCTGGCTCGGGCTGCGCGGTGACGAGCAGGGTGACACGCGCGCGCATGGTGGTGTCGACAAGGCCGTGCACGCCTACCCCTGGGCGCACTACGCTGCGTGGCGTGCGCAGCACCCGGGACAGCCCCTGTTCGAGCGCCCGGGCGCCTTCGGCGAGAACCTCAGCCTGGAGGGCCTGGACGAAGAGGGGGTCTGCATCGGCGACGTCTGGCGCATCGGCAGCGTGCGGCTGCTGCTGACGCAGGGTCGCCAGCCTTGCTTCCGGCTGAACCTGCGTTTTCAGCGGCGCGACATGGCCGCCCAGGTGCAGCAGACGCTGCGTACCGGCTGGTATTTCCGCGTGCTGGAGCCCGGCATGGTGACGGCAGGCGACGTGCCCGTGCTGCTGCAGCGCCCGCACCCGGGATACTCGGTGGCCTCGTTGCTGGCCTTGATCCGCGACCGTGTCGTCGATGCACAGCAGCTGGCGCCGGTGCTGGATCTGCCGCTGCCGCCGAGCTGGCGGCGCCTGTTCGCGCAGCGCCTGCAAACCGCCACGGTCGAGGACTGGACGCGCCGGCTCGACGGCGCATGAGGCAGCGTGTGGGGGCTGCGTCAGGCGAGCGCGCGCGGGCGGCCGTCGTCGTCGATTGCCACGTAGGTGAGGTTGGCCTCGGTCACGCGCACCAGTTCCGGCGCGGCCGGGTTGCGCTCGGCCCAGACCTCGACGTGCACCGTCACCGAGGTCCGGCCCACGCGCGTGATGCGGGCGTAGAAGCTGAGCAGGTCGCCGATCGAGACGCGCTGCTTGAAGACGAACTCGTTGACGGCGACGGTCGTGATGCGGCCCCTGGCCACGCGCGCGGGCAGCACCGAGCCGGCAATGTCGACTTGCGCCATGATCCAGCCGCCGAAGATGTCGCCATTGGCGTTGGAGTCGGCCGGCAGCGGCGCCACCCGCATCACCAGCTCGCTGTCGGGCGACAGCCCCGCAGGCACCGCCAGGCGCGGCGT
>JADZCL010000194.1 GCA_020851615.1 Rubrivivax sp. | reverse complement strand
TCCCGCTGGACGCCGGCTGGAACGATCTCGGCGCCTGGGAGGCCGTGTGGCAGGTCGCCGCGCACGATGCACAGGGCAACGCCAGCCGCGGCGACGCCATCGTCACCGACAGCCACAACACCCTGGTCCACGCCACCAGCCGCCTGGTCGCGGCCGTGGGCCTGGACAACGTCGTCATCGTCGAGACCCCCGACGCCGTGCTCGTGGCCGACCGCCAGAAGAGCCAGGACGTGAAGAAGATCGTCAGCCAGCTCGGCCGCGAGCAACGCGGCGAGCACGCGCTGCACCGCAAGGTGCATCGCCCCTGGGGGTGGTACGACAGCGTCGACCACGGCCCGCGCCACCAGGTCAAGCGCATCCTCGTCAAGCCCGGCGCATCCCTGAGCCTGCAGATGCACCACCACCGCGCCGAGCACTGGATCGTCGTCAGCGGCACCGCCGAGGTCACCGTCGGCGACAAGGTGATGCTGCTCTCCGAGAACCAGAGCACCTACATCCCGCTCGGGCAGGTGCACCGGCTGGCCAACCCGGGCAAGGTGCCGCTGGAGATCATCGAAGTACAGTCCGGGTCCTATCTCGGCGAGGACGACATCGTCCGCTACGAGGACACCTACGGCAGGAAATGACTCTTCTCGTCACCGGCGGCGCCGGCTTCATCGGCAGCAACTTCGTGCTCGACTGGCTCGCCGACCCGGCAGCCGAGCCCATCGTCAACCTCGACGCCCTCACCTACGCCGGCAACCGGCAGAACCTGGCCGCGCTGGCCGACGACGGCCGCCACCTCTTCGTGCACGGCGACATCGGTACGCGCGAGCTGCTGGACCGCCTGCTGCAGGAGCACCGACCGCGTGCCGTCCTGCATTTGGCCGCCGAGAGCCACGTCGACCGCAGCATCCACGGCCCCGGCGCCTTCATCAAGACCAACGTCGAAGGCACGTTCACGCTGCTGGAAGCCGTGCGCGCGTATTGGAGCGCGCTGCCGCACGACGCCCGCGCGGCATTCCGCTTCCTGCACGTCAGCACCGACGAGGTCTACGGCAGCCTGGCCCCCGATGCCCCGGCATTCACCGAGCAGCATCCCTACGCCCCCAACAGCCCCTACAGCGCCAGCAAGGCCGCCAGCGACCACCTCGTGCGCGCCTGGCACCACACCTACGGCCTGCCGGTGCTGACGACCAACTGCAGCAACAACTACGGGCCCCTGCAGTTCCCCGAGAAGCTGATTCCGCTGATGATCGCCAACGCGCTCGCCGGCAAGCCGCTGCCGATCTACGGCGACGGGCAGCAGGTGCGCGACTGGCTCTACGTGGGCGACCACTGCAGCGCGATCCGCACCGTGCTCGCCCGGGGCACACCGGGCGAGGTCTACAACATCGGTGGCTGGAACGAACAGCCCAACCGCGCGATCGTGCACACCATCTGTGGCCTGCTCGACGAGTTGCGGCCCGACCCGGGCGGCACCTACGCGCGCCTCATCACGCACGTGAAGGACCGCCCCGGCCACGACCGCCGCTACGCGATCGATGCGCGCAAGATCGAGCGCGAACTCGGCTGGCGCCCCGGCGAGACCTTCGACAGCGGCATCCGCAAGACCGTGCACTGGTACCTGGCGCACGCTGCCTGGGTGGCCGCCGTGCAGAGCGGCAGCTACCGCGACTGGGTGGCAACGAACTACGCGGGCCGCGGATGAAGATCCTGCTGCTGGGCTGCAAGGGCCAGGTGGGTTGGGAGTTGCAGCGCGCGCTCGCGCCGCTGGGCGAGGTGCTCGCCTGCGACTTCGATTCACCGGCGCCGCTGCGCGCGGACTTCAGCGACCCCGAGTCGCTGGCCGATCTGGTGCAGCGCGTGCAGCCGGCGCTCATCGCCAACGCGGCGGCGCACACCGCGGTCGATCAGGCCGAGGGGGAGCCCGCGCGTGCACGCGCGCTCAACGCCACCGCACCGGGCGTGCTGGCGCGCGCTGCGGCCGCACAGGGCGCCTGGCTGCTGCACTACAGCACCGACTACGTCTTCGACGGCAGTGGCAGCACCCCACGCAGCGAGGACGCTGCAACGGGCCCCTTGAACATCTACGGCCAGACCAAGCTCGAGGGCGAGGAGGCGATCCGCGCCAGTGGCTGCCACCACCTGATCCTGCGCACGAGCTGGGTCTATGCCGCACGCGGCGCCAACTTCGCGCGCACCATGCTGCGCCTGGCCGCCGAGCGCGACGAGTTGCGCGTCATCGACGACCAGATCGGCGCGCCCACCGGCGCCGACCTGCTGGCCGACGCGTCAGCGCATGCGCTGCGCGCCGCACTCGCCAACCCGGCCCTGGCCGGCACCTACCACTGCGTGGCCGGCGGGCAGACGAGCTGGCACGGCTACGCGCGCTGCGTGATCGAGTGGGCGCGCGCGCATGGGCAGACGGTGCGCGTGGCGCCAGACGCCGTCCACCCCGTCCCGACCCACGCCTTCCCGACGCCGGCGCGCCGGCCGCTGAACTCGCGCCTGGACACGACCCGGCTGCAGCGGACCTTTGGCCTCGTGCTGCCGCACTGGCAAGCCGGCGTCGAGCGCATGCTGCACGAAGCGCTCGGCGTCTGAACCCGCCACCTGCAGGACTCACCCCGTCATGAACCGCAAGGGCATCATCCTCGCCGGGGGCTCCGGCACCCGGCTGCATCCGGCCACTCTCGCCATGAGCAAGCAGTTGCTGCCGGTGTACGACAAGCCGATGGTCTACTACCCGCTCTCGACGCTGATGCTGGCGGGCATGCGCGACGTGCTCGTCATCAGCACGCCGCAGGACACGCCGCGCTTTGCCGCGCTGCTGGGTGACGGCAGCCGCTGGGGCATGAACCTGAGCTACTGCGTGCAGCCCAGTCCAGACGGCCTGGCGCAGGCCTTCATCCTCGGGCGCCAGTTCATCGGCGGCGCCCCGAGCGCGCTGGTGCTGGGCGACAACATCTTCCATGGCCACGACTTCCAGCCGCTGCTGCGCCGTGCCCACGCGCGTGCCAGCGGCGCCTCGGTGTTCGCCTACCACGTGCATGACCCCGAGCGCTACGGCGTGGTCGAGTTCGATGACCAGCGGCACGCGATCAGCATCGAGGAAAAGCCGGCACGACCCAAGAGCAACTACGCGGTCACCGGCCTCTACTTCTACGACGAGCAGGTCTGCGACATCGCCGCCGACATCAAGCCAAGCCAGCGCGGCGAGCTGGAGATCACCGAGGTCAACGCCCGCTACCTGCGCCAGCACCAGCTCGAGGTCGAGATCATGGGCCGCGGCTACGCCTGGCTGGACACCGGCACCCACGACAGCCTGCTCGAGGCGAGCCAGTTCATCGCCACCCTGGAAAAGCGCCAGGGCCTGAAGGTTGCCTGCCCGGAGGAGATCGCCTACCGCGCCGGCTGGATCAGCGCCGCCGAGCTCGAGCGCCAGGCGCAGCCGATGCTGAAGAACGGCTACGGGCAATATCTGATGCAGGTCCTGGCCGAGAAGGTGTTCCGGTGAAGCTGCTGCCAAGCAGCCTGCCCGGCGTCGTCATCGTCGAGCCGGCGGTGTTCGCCGACGAGCGCGGCTGGTTCATGGAGAGCTGGAACCAGTCCCGCTTCGACGCCGGCCTGCGCATGCTCGGCCTGCCGCCGCCGCGCGCCTTCGTGCAGGACAACCACTCCTGCAGCAAGGCCGGGGTGCTGCGCGGCCTGCACTACCAGTTGCCGCCGCATCCGCAGGGCAAGCTGGTACGCGTGGTGCGTGGCGCCGCGTTTGACGTGGCGGTCGACATCCGCCGCGGCTCGCCCACCTTCGGGAACTGGACGGGCGTCGAGTTGAGTGCCGAGAACGGTCGCCAGCTCTGGATCCCCGAGGGTTTCGCGCACGGTTTTCTCGCCCTCGCCGACGACACGCATTTCCTCTACAAGACGACCGACGTCTACGCCCGCGACTGCGAGCGTGCGCTGCGCTGGGACGACGCGGCCATCGGCATCGACTGGCCGCTGGCGCGCATCGGCGCCGCACCCCTGGTCGCCGCCAAGGACGCTGCCGCACCGCGACTGAACGCGGCCGAACTGCCGCCGGCGCCCTGAGGTCGGCCGCAGCCGGCCTCAGGGCGTCTTCTCGACGCCCTTGTCGTACTCGATCTCGCGCACGTCGCCGCTGGCGAAACGGTAGCTGCCCTTGCCATGGCGCACCCCGGCGACGAAGGGGCCGACGTAGCGGTCCCCGTTGGCGAAGTAGTGCGTGCCCTGGCCGTGCTGCACCCCGTTGTGGAACGCGCCTTCGTAGCGGTCCTTGTTGGCGAAGTAGTGCACGCCCGCGCCTTCCTTGGCATTGTTGTGGAAGCCGCCTTCGTAGCGGTCGCCATTGGCCAGCACCAGGACGCCCTTGCCGCTGAACAGGCCACCCTCGAAGCCGCCTTCATAGCGGTCGCCGTTGGCAAAGCGGTAGCGACCGAGACCCTGCTTCACGCCCCGCACGAACTCCCCTTCGTAGACATCGCCGTTGGCGTGGCGCATCGTCCCCTTGCCCTGCGGCTTGTCATCGGCAAAAGGCCCGCTGTAGCGGTCCTGGTTGGCAAAGATCTGCTCGCCCTGCCCGCTCTTTCGCCCCCCGTGGAAGCCGCCCGTGTAGCGCTCGCCGGAGGCAAAGCTCAGGCTGCCCTGCCCCTCGTAGAGGTTGTTGTCGAACTCACCCTCGTAGCGATCCCCGTTGGCAAACACCATCGTGCCCTTGCCCTGGCGGGCGATGTCGAGGAAGCCCCCCGCGTAGCGGTCGCCGCTGGCGTAGTGCATCACGCCCTGGCCCATGAAGCGGTCGTCGGCGAACTGGCCCTCGTAGCGGTCGCCATTGGCAAACCGGTACACCCCCTGGCCGTTGCGCCGGTTGCCCTGCACGTCGCCCTCGAAGCGGTCGCCGTTGGGCAGTGCATAGGCCGCATGCTGGCGCGCCAGCGCACCTGCGGGTGACGAAGCCGCTGCCGGCGCCGGCTGTGCCACGCCGGGCACGGGCGCTGCGGCGGCAGGCGCCGTGCCGGGTGCAACGCCTGGGGCTGTCGCCGCAGGCGGTGCAGCCGGTGCAGCCGGCGCGGCGGCAGGTGCCGGCAGCAAGGCCGGCTGTGCCGCTGCGGCCGGCGTGCTCGACGCCCCGGCGTCGGCATGCCCCCCGTCGGCCCCACGCGTGCTGTTCTGCGCCACCACGGCACCGCCTGCGGGCATGCGCTTGGCGATGGCCGCCCGCGCAACCACGGCGTACTCGCCCTGCGGGTAGCGCTCCAGATAGCCGCGATAGGCCTCCACCGTGTCCGCCTTGAGCACACCATCCCAGAAGCGGTCCTCGCGCGAGGCCGCCAGCTGGGCGGCGTCGGGCGCCGGCGCGGCCACGGGTGCGGCGGGTGCCGCGCCTGCGGCCGGGTAGAAGGCGAAGTCGCCGATCGAATCGTTGACGACCAGCGGCCGCTGCTTGTGATTGACGGTGGCCGCGAGCTGCTCGACCGCGTTCTGCACCTCGCGCGCGACCTTCTCGAAGGGCATGCCCGGCGTGCGCAGGCGTGCCACCAACTCGCGCGTGAAGACGCCGTTGGCGTTCTTGTCGTCCTTGCCCAGCGAATCGAGCGCACGCTCGCGGCTGGCGGCCGAGAACATCAGCATCTGCCCGCGCGCCACGTTGGGGCCGGAGAGGCCGCGTGCTGCGCCGATCGAGCGTCCTTGCGCGCGCAGCGGGTTGTCTCGGCACGCGTCGATGATCACCAGCGACACGCGCGGCTGCAGTCGCTCGAGGCTGTCGAGCAGGCCGTTGACCGGTTGCGACAGCCGCTCCACGACGAACTCGGTGTCGCCCTCGATGTCGATCGGCAGCAGTTGTGCGCCACGCTCGGTCTGCACGCCGTGCCCGGCGTAGAAGACGACGACCTCGTCGCCCTTCTTCACCTTGTCGTAGAACTCGGAGACCGCCACAGCAAAGCGCGTGTTGCTCAGGTCCCGGTGCAGCGAGACCTCAAAGCCTGCGGCGCCGAGCTCGCGCGCCACCGCCTCGGCGTCGGCGCCGGCGCGATCGAGCTTGACCACCTTCTGGTACGCATCGTTGCCGACCACCAGCGCCAGGCGACGGGCCTGCGCCGGCGCCACCCAGCCCGCCACGAGCAGCGCCAGCAGCAGCGGATACAGGCAGCGACGCAGCAGGCACAGGTTCATGCGCAGGGCTACCAGCGATCGCTGCGCAACTGGAGCTGCCAGACTCCGTCGCGCAGCAGGTAGACGGCCACGGCCGAGTAGCGCTGCTCGCCGTCGGCGCCAAAGCGCATGAAGCCGGTGACCGGCGCGTTGCCGTCGAACTGCGGATCCTTCAGGCGCTGCAGCAGCCGCGCCCGATCGGCGCTCTTGTTGCGCGTCATCGCATCAGCCACCAGGTAGACCGTGTCATAGGCGTAGTGTGCGCCGTAGACCGGGTCGCTGCCGAAGCGCTTGCGGAAATTGCTCAGGAAATGCGTCGTACCAGCCTGGAACTCGCGTGCATCGACGATGGGTGAGGTGGCATAGATCGTCACCGCCGGGTGGCTGACCTTGGCCATGCGGTCGGTCTTCACCGTATCGCCGCCGATGATCCGCAGGCGCTGCATCCCGGCCTTGCCCACGAGCTGGACGATGGCCTCGATCTGGAAGTCGTTCAGCGCGGCAACCAGCACGTCCACCTTGCCCTTGCCCATCGCATCGACCAGGGCGCCAAAGTCGGTCGTCTTGTCGTCGGTGGTCTGGCGCAGCAACACCTCCTTCTTGGCCGCCGCGAGTTCCTTGGCCGCGGCGTCGGCCAGTCCCTTGCCGTAGGGCGTGCCGTCGTCGACGACGGCAAAGCGCTCGGCCCCCGGCAGCTGGCCTGCGTAGGAGCCCAGCGCCTTGGCCTGCAGCGTGTCGTTGGCAACCAGGCGCAGCGTCGTGGGCAGGCCTTGCTGCGTGTAGGCCGGGTTGGTCGAGATCGCAAGCTGCGGCACACCGGCCTCGGCGTAGGTCTTGGCCGCCGCGATGCTCACACCGGAGTTCAGATGTGCCACCGCTACCGTGACGCCGGCTGCAACGAGCGACTGCGCGCCGGCAATCCCCGTCTTCGCGTCCGATTTGTCGTCAACGGTCACGACCTCCATCTTGACGCGCCGGGTGCCCAGACGCACACCGCCGACGGCATTGATTTCATCGACCGCCATGCGCACGCCGTTGACCATGTCCTGCCCGAGCGCGGCCAGCGGACCGGTGAGCGGCTGGCCGACGCCGATCTTGATGACGTCGGGCTCGCTGGAACAGGCGCCCAGGGCCAGCAGCGCGGACAGCCCGACAGCCGCCGCCACACGGGCCACGACGCCCGCCGCACGGCGACGGCCTTGCGGGTCATGCTCGGAAGTCGCGCACTGCTCGGGGCGGGCCAAACGCATCATCGTGTCTCCAGTCACTGCGCCTGCAGGAGTGGTGGAAGGACAAGGAGGCAGGGCGCCCGAAATCATATCTTCGGCATACTCGCGCCCGCATCGGTCGCGCTCGCACCAGAGGCTGCGCCCTGTGCAAAGCGACCGCGGAATTCGATCCGTGCCCGCTTGTGCAGGGCCTGCAACTCCAGCTCGACCCGCTCGCGCTGGCGCTCACCCTGCAGCCGTTTCACGATGAGCGGGCTGGCCTGCTCCGGCGTCAGGCCCTCGGCCCGTGAACCGATCAGCGTGCTGACCAGCGCGCCGTTCTGGATGGGAGTCAGGATCGAGCCCCCATCGGGCAGGTGCGAGAACGCCTGCAGCGCCGCGGGCGCCAGCTGCTCGGCCGCACGGACCACACGCGTCACCGCATGGCGGTGGCCGTCGGCCCGGAGCCGGGCGGCGAAGTCGTCGATCGAGGCCGCAGCCTGCAATTGCTGGCGCAGGGTTTCGAGCTGCTGCGGCGAAGACTCGATGACCAGCTCCTGGATCACGTAGACGCGGCGTTGCTCGAACAGCGCGGGGTGGCTGCGATAGTAGTCAGCGATCTCTGCAGGCGTGGGCGCACTGGCCGCTTCACCGATGCGCTCGACCACGGCACGGGCCAGGACTTCGTGTCGGGCAGTCTCCAGCCGCTCGCGCACACGCGGTTCACGCTCGAGCTCCAGACGCTTTGCCTCATCCACCAGCAGCCGCTGGTCGATCAGGTGGGCCAGCACCTGGCGACTGGCGGCATCGAGCTGCTCGGCCCGCAGCGGCGGCTGTTGCTGTTCCAGCACGTGCCTGATCTGCGTCAGGGTGATCTCATGGCCGTCCACGCGTGCGGCAATCTGACTCTGTGGACGCTCCTTCTTCTTCTCGTCGCAGCCGTGGAGCCAAGGCAGCGTGGCCAACAGGACCACCAGCCATGGCCGGAACCTGCGCACTGATGGTGCAGCCTGATCGCTTGCTTGCATGCGCGGGCAGTCTACCCGCGGGCGGCATCAGCAAAGAGCCTGGACCCGCGCCAGGCGCCAGCGCGCGTCGGCCTGTTGCAGCCGGGCGAACATCCACAGCTCGCGAAACGGCACCGGCTGCGCCTGCGGTTGTTCGCGCACCCGCCCGCAGAACTCGACGCAGGCGATGCAGCCCTGGTGCAGTTCATCCAGGGCCAGCAGCCGCGCATCGACCTCGAGCACCTCGGTGTGGTTGGGCTCGGCGCCGCGCTCGGCCAGTTGCCGGCGCAGCTCGTCGAACAAGGGCTCGGTCGTCAGCATGGCCAGGAGGGCCAGGTCGGCACGATCCCAGGCCTGTTGCACGCCCACGAAGCTGCTGCGCGCCACGTCCAGGAAGGCGCAGACCTCGTCGAGCGGCGGCAGCGGCAGCCGCGGCGGCGCGCGCCCGCGCAGACCGGCGGCGGCCAGGCGTTGGCGCAAGGGGTTCAGCAACGCCGCCCCACGTGCAAGGCCACTGCGCCGGCAGCGAGGTTGTGCACGTCGACATGGCCGAAGCCGGCCGTCTTCATCATCGACTTGAGCGTGTCCTGGTCGGGGTGCATGCGGATCGATTCAGCCAGGTAGCGGTAGCTCTCTTCGTCCTGCGCCACCCACTTGCCGATGCGCGGCATCACGTGGAAGGAGTACCAGTCGTAGGGCTTGCGCAGCGGCGCAGCGATGCGCGAGAACTCGAGCACCAGCAGCCGACCGCCTGGGCGCAGCACGCGCGCCATCTCGGCCAGGGCCTGCTCCTTGTGCGTCATGTTGCGCAGACCGAAGGCCACGCTCACCAGATCGAAGCTGCCGTCGGGGAATGGCAGGTGCTCGGCGTCACAGGCCAGAGTGGGCGGCACGAGGCCGGCGTCGAGCAGGCGGTCGCGGCCCACGCGCAGCATCGCCTCGTTGATGTCCGTCAGCACGACCATGCCTTGCGGCCCGACCTTGGGCGCGAAGGCGCGCGCCAGGTCGCCGGTGCCGCCGGCGATGTCCAGCACCTTGTCGCCCGCACGCAGATCGGCCACTGCAACCGTGTAGTTCTTCCACAGCCGGTGCATGCCCAGCGACAGCAGGTCGTTCATCAGGTCGTAGCGCTGCGCCACCGAGTCGAAGACGCCACGCACGCGGCTGGCCTTTTCGTGTTCGTCGACGGTCTCGTAGCCGAAGTGGGTCTGCGTCATGGCTGGGGAGCCTCGCTTCAGTGGTGGCCGCAGCCGCCGGCCGGCGCGTCCTTGGTGCGCACGACCTTGGTGCCCAGCCGCGGGCCCATGGGCGTGTCGCGTTCGAGGCCGGCCTCGGCCAGGCGCTTTTCGTAGCGGGCCCACAACTCGGCCTCGTCGGCGCCGAGGTGGTAGAGGTACTCCCAGGTGAAGAGACCGCTCTCGTGACCGTCGGAGAAACGCGGCTGCATCGCGTAGTGCCCGACGGGAGTGACTTCGGTGATGCCGACCTCGCGCTTGCCGGTCTGCAGCACCTCCTGCCCCGGGCCGTGGCCCATCACCTCGGCCGAGGGCGAGTACACGCGCATCAACTCGAAGGGGATGCGGAAGCTGCGCCCGTCGTCGAAGCCGATCTCGAGGACGCGCGAGGCCTGGTGCAGGGTCAGCGACAGGGGCTTGGGGGCGTTGGGACTGGAGGCCATGACGGAGAGGCCGCACACCGGTGCGCGGACACGGGACAAAGGATGCGGCAGTCTAGCCAGCGGCGCGCGACCGCGCGCGCGGCGCACCCTCGCGGCACAGGGGCTTTGCGCCCAGCGCCGCGGCGGCGCGTGCAGGAGTTCAGGCCTTCAGACCAGCACCCGCTCCACGCCCCCGGCATTGGCGCGGGCGACGAAGTCCTCGAGCCAGGTCGGCCCGAGCAGGTGGCGCGCCATCTCGATGACGATGTAGTCCGCTTCGAGCAGGCCGCTGGCGAGGTCGTCGCGGTAGCGGTGCAGGCCCTGCAGGCAGCTCGGGCACGAGGTCAGGATCTTCAGGTTCTGCCCTGGGGCCACCGCGCCGGTGGCGCGCAGGGCGGCCTCGCCGCGGCGGATCTCCTCTTCCTTGCGAAAGCGCACCTGGGTGGCGATGTCCGGCCGCCCGACGCCCAGGGTCCCGCTCTCGCCGCAGCAGCGGTCGCTGCGGATGACGTTGTCGCCGACGAGCGCGCGCACGGTGGC